>JAUWMS010000029.1 GCA_030613045.1 Candidatus Latescibacterota bacterium
CTGGTGGGCGGTACTGGATTTGAACCAGTGACCTCCTGCTTGTAAGGCAGGCGCTCTGAACCAACTGAGCTAACCGCCCGATTTGCGCTTGTTCTCCCCGATCAGGATGGCGATGGGAATCAGCACGCAATATCCGATCACGAGAAGGATCGGAGCCAACGTCAGGGACAAGAACCCTTCCGCCGGGGGAACTCTCAGAAAAAGGTACCCCAGGACGATCACGCCAAGTCCGAGGAAAAAGAGCGTCCAGTTTCTCTTGGTAAAAGGCAACGCGGGAATGGTGTTACGCCTAACCATAGCAGTCCCTCCGAACACGAGGAAGAAACGATAAGGAAGGCTTGAAAATAACACAATTAAGGGAAAGAGTCAAGGGAAATTTTCCGAGGCCATCCTTTTTCTTCGGCATTGCGGGCGCCCCCACTCCTTTTGCATCAGCCCCCCCCCCGTATAAACAGCACGCGCAAACGTGTACACCCAAATGAGCGCCGTCCCGAAATAGTGCTTGCGTTTTCGTCCGGAATTTGATATGTTATATGGAGAAACCTGAGCATTGATCTCTCTGACAGGCGTGGATGTTACGTGCAACCGGGAAGGCAGCACGAACGTATGGGAAACGAAGAGCGAATAATCGCGCTCGACGATGTGAACGCAGGCTATGCCGAACAGATCGCGCTCGAAAACCTCTCGTTAGAAGTGCACCGGGGCGAATTCCTGGGCATCATCGGGCCAAACGGCGCGGGCAAGACCACGATCTTCAAGCTGATTCTCGGGCTTATGGAGCCGATGGCCGGCAGCGTGCAGGTTTTGGGATATTCCGGGAAGGAGGTCCGGAAAGCCCGGCCTCGTCTCGGCTATTTGCCCCAGCGGGAGGAAATTGATCCGCAGTCCCTGGGATCGGTGCTCGACGTGGTGCTGATGGGACGGTACAGCCGGATCGGGCTGTTTCGGAGAGTACGCGCCCGGGATCGTGAGATCGCGCAACGGGCATTGGCGCAGGTGCAAATGGAAAAATTCGCATCGCACCCCATCGGACATCTTTCCGGAGGACAGCAACAGCGGGTATTGGTGGCGCGGACGCTCGCTCAGGAGCCGGAACTCTTGCTGCTGGATGAGCCTACCACCGCGCTGGACGTGGCCACGCAACAGGATTTGATCCATTCCATCGGCGGGATCCATCGGGCGCTCGGGCTTACCGTGCTGTTTATTACGCACAATGTCAATACCCTGATCGGCCTGGCGGATCGCGTGCTCTATGTAAATCGCCGGCTGTATGCGATCGGGCCGCCGGAGGAGATTCTGACGGAGCCGATGTTGACGGAGATGTACGGACACGAGGTGGCCATTCTGACGCGTCCGGATGGCCGCCCATGTGTAATCGTGGGGGACAGCCATGCTTGAGTGGGTTCACTACGGATTTATGGTGCGGGCCTTGATCTCATCGCTGTTGGTGGGCGTCGTCTGCTCGGTGGTGGGGGTCTTCGTGGTCACCAGAGGACTTTCGTTTATCGGCGCGGGCATCGCGCATGCGGCCTTTGCCGGCGTGACCTTGGGCTTCCTCATCGGCTTTTCGCCCCTGGCACTGGCGGTGGTGTTCAGCCTCGTGACCGTGTGGCTCATTCAACTCGTGGGCAAAAAAGGCCAGCTTCGCCTCGACGTATCCATCGGCATCTTCTTCTCGCTGACCATGGCGCTGGCGATCCTGTTCATCGGCCTGATGCGATCCTACAACGCGGAGGTATATGGCTATCTCTTCGGAAACCTGCTCGGTGTGACGCGGCAGGATCTGATCCTGATCCTGATCGTCAGCGCGGTGGTTTTGACGCTTCTAACGTTGTTCTTCAAAGAATACGAGTTCATCATCTTCGACGCCGAGGTGGCCGAGGCCGCTGGCATTCCCACGGGCGTGCTGTCGTTGCTTCTCTTGACGATGATTGCGGTCACGGTGGTGGTCTCCCTGAAAGCCGTGGGCGTGATTCTGGTGTTCGCGCTGATCGTGACCCCGGCCGCCAGCGCGTATCAGTTGACCCACAGCCTGCGGAAAATGGTGGGCCTGTCCGCGCTCTTCGGAACAACGGCTTCGCTTATAGGACTCTTTCTTTCCTATCGGTTCGATCTGCCTTCCGGCGCCACGATCGTGCTGACCATCAGCGTGATCTTCGGACTTTGCACGGCTTTCTCCCCCAAGCGGAAACAGTGCGAGTGGACCCGTCTCGAATCCACGGAAAAGGAACAAAAGAAAATGTCAAATGTCGAATCATAGCATTCGAAATAACCGAAAATCTTCCCAAAGTCCCGTGAGGGACGAAATAGCCACGGCAAACACATAATGACGAAAGGCGCATTCGGAAGGATATTGGATAAATATGCCGTCCCTACGGGACTGGGAAATGTTTTTTTGGGGGGTTGTTTTGCTATAGCTGTTTTGTCCCTAACGGGACGGAAACCCGGATTATTCACTAGGTCGCGGATAATGCATCCCGGCTTCAGGATTTTCTTTAAAAATAACGATTTGAAGGCGAACATCCAAAACGCTTTGTTGCACAAAAGCAAGGAAGGATTTTGGGCGAATTTGTGAACCATGCAGGGTATGGCCTTGGGGCTTTTGGCATTTGACATTCATTAAGTCGATTCAGTCCAATAAAAGGAGAATCGACTAGGGAAAAGTATTCTATTTTCCCCTGGCCTTTGGATTTTTGAATTTGACATTCGATTGGGTATTTCTACTCTAAATCAGAAGGGAAATCCTATGAGCATCCAGATTACGGTATTATCAGAAAATACGGCGGGCAGGATGGGGCTGATGGCCGAGCACGGATTCAGTCTGTTTGTGGAGGGGGACGGTGAACAGGTGCTGTTCGACACGGGGCAGGGACTGGTGTTGTCGCACAATGCCAAAGCATTGGACGTGGATCTGAGCGCGGTCGAAAAGATCGTCCTGAGCCACGCGCATTACGATCACACCGGGGGATTGAAGGAACTGCTGACATCGGGCGGGAAGAAAGCGGTCTTCGGACATCCGGCACTGTTCGATCGAAAAATCGTGCTCCGCGGAGGGGAACGGCTCGACATCGGGTGTCCGCAAAGCCGTGAGGAATTAGAGGGACTCGGAGCCGTTTTTCATCTGAGCGAGAAGCCGGTGCAGATCGCCGATGGGATGACGACCACGGGCCAGGTTCCGAGGACCACCGCATTCGAGCAGGTGGACGCGCACTTTCAAGTGGAGAAAAAGGGAGCGCTGGTGCACGACGAGATCCCCGACGACCTTTCCCTGATCCTCCGCTCCTCTGAGGGATTGGTGCTGCTTTTGGGCTGCTGCCATTCCGGGCTGATCAACACACTCCGGCATGTGGTCCAACTCACCGGGGAGCGGCATTTTGCTTCGGTGATCGGCGGCACGCACCTGATCTCCGCGGACGAGACCCGCATGGCCCGCACGATAGAGGCGCTTCGGTCGTTCGAGATCGAGCGGCTGATCGTGGGGCACTGCACCGGGATAAACGCGATGATCCACCTATGGAATGCGTTCGGAGCGGATCGGGTGGGATTTATCTCCGTGGGGACTCGGTGGACGTTCGGGGGATAGTCGGAAAAAGGGGGAGCAACACAACGGCGCTGCCTTCGCTGGTCACGAACTCGACCTCGAAAGCCGCGCCGTCTTTGTATCCGTACCCCGCTTCCGTGGATGGCTCTATAGGGTTTTCATCAGAGAACCGCCGGATTTACCAGATGATGCGGTAATTGTCCATGGACTAGAACCCGGACGATCTCCTCCGCGGTCAACGCCTCTACGGTCTTGAAGACCCCTTTGAGATAATACGCGCTGTGGAACGTCAGGGTGATGTTGTATCGTTCCTGTCCCGCTTCTCTTAACGGATGGCTTTCAGGCAAATCCTCACCAGCCATCTTTCTCAATGGATGTGCTCTGGTTAAAGGCTCCTCCTCAAAAACATCCAAGCCCACACCGGCAAGTTCTCCGCGTATCAACGCATCAACCACGGCAGATTCCCGGATCATCCCACCTCTGGACGTATTAACCAAAAGCGCGCCGTCCTTCATCCTGGCGATCTGCTCCTCGCCGATCATACCCACGGTGGGACGATAAAATTGTTCCGTCGGGCGATAGTCCCCTTCAAAACCCGCATACACGCGTTGGGCCTGTCTGAATAAGGGCACGTGGAGTGTGACCACATCCGCCGTCCCGAGCAGTTGGTCAAAATCCACGCTCTTTACCCCCGTTTCAGAAAAAACCGCTTGATCCAGATAGGGATCGCAGACAAGGATGCTTGCGAAGAAAGGGCGCGCCAGTTCGGCCACCTTCTTCCCGATTCTTCCATAGCCCACGATGCCCAGCACGGACTGATGCAAGGGCAGGCTGGGGATTCGGCTTACTCCGGTCCATCCATCTTCTCCAGTCGGACCTTTTCCCACATCCAGATCTCTTGCCGTCACGGCTCGGTGATGATACTCATTTCCGTGGCCGGCCAAAGATAAAATATGCTCCAAGGTATGCTGACCGACCGAATCAGGGCCATAGCTCGGCACGTTGGCGGCTCTGATTCCCCGTTCCGTCAGCGCCGGAAGATCGAACTCATCGTACCCCACTCCCATTCGTATCAAAAGCTTACATCGCGCCGGATCCAAATACCGGGCAACCGACGGCCCTACATGATGATGTTGGACCACCACCGCATCATAATCGGCCAACCGCGCCGGATCCTTTATCCGCGGATGAAACACGTCCACCTCGATGTCGTGTTCGGCCAGTTTGGATGTAAGCGTTTCCATGCCACTTGAGTAGAATGTATCCGTGACTGCGACTCGATGGGTCATCGTGTTTCCTCCAATCTGCTCCGGATTCTCACCTCGTCCCCATGCGCTGCGTGGAAACGGGAAACTCCACGGTCTCCTTCTCCACCTCCGAATAAACGCCATCAATCGGAACGAGGAACGAATGATTTGTCAGGCGGCGTCCTTTAGCCATACCTCCTTGCTTAGATCGCTCTTTCTACTCACTAACTTATCCAAGTGATCCTGTTGCCGCTTTTGGAAATAAGCCACCAGTTTTTGGGGATCATGATCGCATTCTTCAGAGATTTCGTGCCTGACCCTTCGAATCCGTTCCAAAGTTGATTCGATTTTCATAGCAACACCTCTTTATCTGACAAGGTTAATGGGGTGACGAGATCGGGTGTAAAAAGCCCAAGAATAGCATTCACCCTGCGAATATGGGGAAATTTATTCGCATTGGCTAAATGCGCACAATTCCACGTCAGTAGATAATCACATTGATGATAAGAAGCCAAAGCTAAATGAAGCGCATCTCCACCTGGATCTTTAGGCATAAGCTGTCGAATAACGTATGTCTCGATGATCTCCACTATGGGATCTTCCACATCTAATAAAGGCAATGGCTCAATCAGCGCCAGGGTCTGATCTTTTGATGGATAATCTCCCCGACTCAATTCTGTAATAACAGCCTCACTGGTCACCAATTCGTACTTTCGTCTCTCGTGATCCCACCAATACCGAGTCCATTGACGTCTTGCCACCATATCGGAATCCTGACGTGCTTCGTAGTAAAAGCTCGGAATGGAGGTTTCAATATAAACTCTTGCTTTCATATTTTCACCTTTCAATTGCTTCTTTTTCCACCTCGTTCTCATGCTCTGCGTGGGAACGGGAAATTATGCGGGCGTTTGCGCCCATTCCCGGACGTGCAGGACTTTCCTGTCGCCAACGGAGCAAACATCTGCTCTCAAAACCGTGTTTGGTGCCATTTTATCTTTTTTCATGGTTTTCATCTCTTTGAGCAGGGCTCGGAATCTCGGACAACGTTTTGTGGATAAAAGAAGTTACCGCTAACAATTTTGGTAAATCGTTGATTTCCCGTTTATCCACTGTTATCTGCAATGGTATCCACCTCCAGCTTACCACTGATAGTCTTGACAAACTGAATAGTTGATTTCGCATATGTCAGAAAATCTTCGTAAGTTCGAACTCGAATAGATGGATTCATTCGCTCTTTCACAACGATCTTCTTGCGTTGCTCATCTGTGAGGGCATATCCGATCAAAAGATAGCATTTTGGATTTTCAAACATTAGACCTTTTCTTCGGAGGTAATCAGACTCAGTCAAAGCAAAATTGATGTAGCGTTCAGCTTGATTCCAGGCAGTATTGAAATCTGACCTAAATTCTCCATCACTCTTCCGAAACAAGGCAAGAAATGGGGGTTTTATCTCAATGATATCTCTGTATTTATCATGAACACGCACGCCAGTGAAATCCGGAATGTTCTCATCGTCTAGGGCTTGGTGCGAATGGATAGCCTCATATTCTGCTCCAAGCATCCACGGATTTTCTTCGAGTAGTGATTGATATTCGGACTCGTCGTTGCTTCGATTCTCCAAAAGGAATTCAAGTCGTTTAACAGCAGCATCGAAAGAATCAAGGCTTTGGGGCTTGATTCTTTTAGACCTTTCCTTCGCCTCCTCAATGGAAATAAAAATAAAATCGTCTGGACCGCATTGCTCTCCTCCTCTAATAACCCTAGCCGCAATTGCAAATTTCACCTCTCCATCTTGATAGAGTCCCATTAAACCTTCAAATTTTTCCCCTCCTTGCATGAACATTACCCCGTCTTGGAACCACTGGTGAAAGTCTGGTGAAACAAACGTCGGGTGGCCTTCAACAACGCCTTTGATACTATAATTATGTGTAATGGCGTGGCGAAGCAATGCAACTAACGTGGCTCGATGTTTATTCTGCAACAAGTAGTCATATATAGAGAGCTCTGGAAAATCCTTCCTGGGCTTGAGAATAGAGCGTAAAAAGAGATCTAGAACTCCATCTCCAAGAATCTCTGTTGCCTCAACGTCAGAAACTTCTTGAATGATCTCACTTGCCTTCTGAAGGAGGTTTTTTGCCTCGGTGATTCTTTCTTTCATGTCATTGTGTTGGGGCATATTTATCCACCATTGCAGATAACTACTGGATCGACGAAAGAGCTTCCCCAATCCCACCAATTGGAATTGGTTTGCGAGGTGACTTTCGCCAGCTTCCTCTCACTACCAGGCTACTCCCCAAACTCCACAGTCTCCTCCTCCATCTCCGAATAAACACCATCAATCGCCTTCTGAATCTCAATCGTCTTCTCAAGCGAGGTAACAATCTTGCAGTAATGCTTTATATCCTCAAGGGACAACCTTCTTCCCTTCCTGTCTTTCAGCCACTTGTTGCACACCTGATACCCGCCGATCTGATACTGCCAGACTTCTTTTGGTACTCCCTCAAAATACCGGCTCTGATTCACATAGACCCGTTTTGCTTCCTCCTCGTATCTCAACTTCTCCACGCGTTCCTCCCCTTCGCCCTGGAATTTGGCAACAGGCGGGTCCAGTTCCGCTGATTTGAGCAGATGCAAATCCACGAGGCGTTTCCCATATTCGGCCACTTTGCCGAACAGTTGGTAATCACTGGTAAAAGGGATTCTTGGAAAATCACTCTTCAGGAATTCGGCGTATTTGGTGCGGTAGGTATTGGAATAGAGCACGGCGTAAATGTAATAGAAAATCTCCTCTGCCGCCGGTTTTTTTTCGTAAGCCGCAGAGAGCGCGGCGAAAAGTTTGGGGCTGATATTGGGTTGCCTTTTCTCCGGATCTTTCGCCTGGCTGAACAAGTCTTTTTTGGCTGTGTCGGGGTAGAGATAGAGGGGTGAGATATATGAAATACCTGCACCTGCTGATTTATTCCCTACGACACATTGGTCAATTATTTTTTCGGAAATAAGAACTGAAAATTCATATTTAGGTGACTGCGGTCTTGTAAATAATAACCCCAAATTTTCCTGCGTCATGTGGCGCATAACTTTCAAAAGTGGTCTTTCAACCACTATATTTGTATAATAGATATTCCTTTTGTCAAAAGGACGATATAGAATCTCAGTTAAGTATTGCTCCCAATTTTTGTCTTTGGAGAGAGCCTCTCGCGATTTGCTGAGCTTGAATGTACTCGTATCTTTTAATTTGAAAGTCTGTCCGATAAGTTCATCCGGCATTGATAGATCTCTAAACATCGCAATCCGTCTCTTCAAAACAGGCAAATCAAAATCAATGACAAACTTGTCTCGTGCAGTGACGATGCCCACGCAATTCACAGGAAAAATATCCGTTACCGTCCAGAACTTCTCATAAACTTCTCTCCCTTTTTCTTCTCGTGAGACGAAAAAATAATAAGGACTCGTTGGACTCAGCGTTTCCCATTGGGTCGTTTTTGTTTCATTCTCCAAAAGCCAATCGTTCTTCTCCTCTCTCAATCCCCATATCTCTGAATGATAGATCGCGCATTCTTTCTTCGCATCTTTCTTTTTCACGAAAAGAGCAATGGATACTCCCTGGCGAATATCAAACACATTTTCGTCTTTGGAACCGTCAGGACATCGCTCTTTTTTCAGACTATTGCCATGCAAGTCCAGGACATAAATCTCGTCGAAACTGTTCATCAGGGACTGCCGCATCCCTCTGAAGGTGGGATTATCGAGATAGCTGTGGTTCGTGATAAATCCCAAAACGCCTTCGCCTGCCTCGTCTATCTTCCACTGGGCAAAACGGATGAATTTGACGTAATCGTCCTGAAGCCAGTGTTTTCTCTCACCAAAGTGTTTGCCATCTACGTATTTGTAATCTTCAATAAGTCCGGTAATCCAATCGCCCCTGTTTGCGGATATTCCCGAATACGGCGGATTGCCCAAAATCACCAAAATAGGCTGCTCTCTTTTGACCTGGCCCGCGAGATGGGACTCTTCGGAAAGCGAAGCCAGTCCGGGGATTCCAATCTGAGCCAACTCCTCCATCTCCAACGTATTGGTGAGATAGAGCTTGAACCGATCGTCCTCCCGGAGCCGGTAGCCCAACTCTTCTAAGAGAAAGGACATCTTCAAATGGCCTACGGCGTAAGGGGCCATCATCAGCTCAAAGGCATAGAAATTTTCGAGGATATGCTCCTCGATGACCTTTTCTCGCCCGCCTTCGCCGTATTTGGAGACAAATTCTTTCACGGCCAATTGGGCGGCCTGAGCCAGAAAGGTAAGCGTTCCCGCCGCAGGGTCTAAAACGGTGACCGACGTGCTTGCAAATCCATCCGTCTTATCGAAGCGTTCCTTCAAAAGTTGATGCAAGGACCGCACGATATAGGAGACCACGGGTTCTGGCGTATAGTAAACGCCTCTCTTTTCCCTCGTCTGCGGATCGTATTCCGCCAAAAAGGTCTCGTAAAAATGGACGATGGGATCTTTGCCCCTGCCCTCGTGGAAATACTGGTGCAGGAGTTGTTTTACGTCCGTAACCGCTAAGACTTCCGAAATATCGTCAATCACCCATTCCATCTGCCGGGGGAGGTCTCCAAGCGAAACGAACTTGAAAACGTCCCTCAAAATCCCGATGGTGTGGGGAATGCTGTCGTAGGCCAGTTTTCGATTGAACCCGTTCTCCGAGCGGGTGCGGGCCGCAAAAAGGCCGTACGTGATGGTCTGTGCATACAGGTCGGCAAACTCCGCTTTTGAAAGCCCGCCTATGAGATATTTTCTGAATGCTTCGTAGAATCCGTGCAGGACAGACGTTCCCGGTAGAACAGACATCCCTGTCTGTTTCTCCGACGTTCTTGGTAGAACAGACATTCCTGTCTGTTTCTCCTGATGGTCAGGCAGGTCAGACGGGTCGAGGTCAGACCGATCTGGGTCAGACAAGAATGTCTGACCCACCGCTTCTAACTCCTGGGCAATGACTTCGTCCTTCAAAAAGCGGGTCCGCTTGGCTAATTCCACGGCCAGCGCTTTGGCGTCATAAACTTTGGGCAGGGAGAAGGAAAAGAAGGTATCGAGCAGTTTGAAGAAATCGGATTCTTTCTCAACCGGTGGGATGCTTCCAAGACGATGCACAATAGAAGATCTGCCGATGAGCACCTTATCTATCAAGCTACCATTGCGGTACAGCCGGAATTCAAAGAAGTTGGTCAATATCACGTTCGGGAAGGTGTGCAAATAGCGCTTCAACTGTTCCGATGTTTCTATCGGGTCTAAATGCTCCACCGTCGGCGCTTTGGCCTCCATATACCCCACGATGTGCTGTGTTCCGTCCCAGATTCTGAAATCCGGGTTGCCCGCTTCGGTTTTCTTGGGCAGCGTGGTTACGTGGAACTTTTTCCTGCCCACGGATTCCGCGTAGTCCTTCAACAACGCTTCGAGGGTCGAATAATAGCTTTCTTCCCTGGCGTCTCCGCGATGGGCGATCTCAGCAATTTTTTTCAGATAGGACTTCAGCATGGGGGCTTTCCCGGTACTTTGAATTTTTTCGGCGGGGATCGAAAATGGAGGGAACCTAGCTTGCTTGACTTCGACCTTCTAAACACGGTTAGGCGGCGACAAGGCTTTTGAGACGAATGGAAAGGGGGCTCTGTTCTCCCAAAGCGCTCACTTTCAAAATGGAAAAACCGATAACGTCCCCTTTCGCATCCACTTTTTCCATGACCGCATCGTTTTCAGTCTCCTTGAAGTACCCCGCTTTCCGATCAAAGAGGACTTCAAGATAATCTTCTTCCTGATCATACCAGATTTTTATTTCCTTCAATCTCCACCGTCCTTTTTGCGCGCTCTCCTTCTAAACCTATGCGGCCACTCGCGCCCGTTCCCGAACGTGCAGGACTTCGCTGCCGCCAACGGGTCGAACATCCGCTCGGTTGAGCGTGAGCAACGCAACGGTTCCGCCTTCAGCGGTTACAAACTCGACCTCGAAAGCCGCACCATTTTTGTAGGAATGTACCACGCACCCCATGTCACCTTGTGTCAGACCGTGCCCGGCGATGTCATGCGTAAGAACGACGGGGTCTAATTCACGAATCATGCTGCACCTTCCTCACTTCCCCTTCAACGCCGCCTTCCTGCTCCGCGCTTCCCGCCCGATCTCGTCTTCCTTGTGCCGCGTGAGGAGGTCGTCGTAGAGCTTTCGGGCTTTTCGGGGTTCTCCCAACTTCTCGTGGCAAGCCCCCGCCTTCAGAAGCGCCCGGTCCACCCATATTGTGGAACTGGGATAGATGTACTTGACCTTCAGATAGTCCGTCAGCGCGTCCTCGATGTGCTCCTGCGCCCATGCAATCTCGCCCAAAAGATATTGCCCCCGGGCGGCCGACTCGTCGGTGCGGCTCTCGATGATCGCGGTGATCCATTCAGACGCTTCGGAAAAACGATTTTCCTGAATCGCAATCTCGGCCAATTCTAATCGGGCATACGCCGCCATCAGATTCTCAGAATGCCTGCTGATAACCCGCTGAAAGGCCTGCTCGGCTTCGGCGAC
>JAUWMS010000336.1 GCA_030613045.1 Candidatus Latescibacterota bacterium
GTTCAGGCAGGCGTTGATATGCTTGGCAATGTACACAGGATGCACCCAGCCGTCCTCGGTGATCTCCAGGGTACCCTTAGGAGTGCCTTGTCCGGGGAACGTCCAGTTGTCCGTCCAATCCCTTTTGCTATCGTATCTCACCATTCCGGCCCATACGCGGGCCCCTAAAAAGGAGAACACAAAACATAGAAGCAAGACTACGCCCAAGATCCCCCCCCCCTGAATGCGTTCTGTCCTTCTCATGGTTGGATCACCTCCCCCCTCGAGGAATGTCATAAGTCCAAATCCAAATGTCAAATCCCATCCGCCACCCGCCTTCAATATTTCGTTCCTACGCTTCGCGTAGGAACGAAATAATTCCACCCGGCTTTGATGCGGCCCCAGGAAGAGGCCTCCACGCCGGTATAAGCTACGAAGGTCACGTGGCCATATTCATTCGGTTCGTGCCAGGCACCTCTCACGTCAGAGGGCGACCACTGAGATAATTCGGAGTCGCTCTCCCTATAATCGTATCGCATAACGTTCATACGCCACGTATCCCCCGGATTCGGAGGCAGCGCCATTCGACCCGATACAATGGCACAGTCCGCCCAGGGCAACGCCGCCTCCATGACCCATTTCACATCCATGTCCTTGCGCTCGTCCGCGTCTTTGTTCGTCCCACCCACTGTCCCTTCAACCTGGACCGCGGTGCGCAGCCCGGCTGCGTTCCAATCTATGTGCGAAGGTCCCTTCCGGGAAACCAGAGGCTTCTCAATCCAGGTATCGAACACCGTATTGCGCGGGCTGACCTCGAACTCCAGATAGCCTTCCGCGTCTCCTTCCGGGTCTATGAAAAACTCCACCACGTCCTCTTTGTACAAAGGATTATCGCGCTCGGTATAAGTTGACCAGATATCTTCGTCCATAGCCTCGATGCCCACGTATAGGCACTCGGTATCCCACACGATTTTGGCGCGGGTGTGCGTTGCCGTGGCTCCATCGAGCGTACCATACAAGATATAGGTCTCCGTCCAGGGAGCAGACCCCCACGCGACCTCGTCCAAAACGCCGTCCACTGCGATGGCTTCCGATATATAATGAGCCTCGTAATACCGCTTATAGTCCTGCGCCGATAAAGTCGTTGCGAGGGTCAACGCGAATAAGATCGTCTCAGCACATCGTAGAAACATCGGAAATCCTTCTCCATTTCGTTTCGTAGTCGGGCACGATAGTGCCATCCCGATCACTCCTACTACAAGCCTTCCTGATCATTACTCATTATTCATTGCTCATTGGGATTCTAATAGACCACCGCCACCTTCCCCACCTGCGCGTCTTTCCTCGCCTCGGCTTCTACCGAGATCCGATAGACGTAAATCCCCGGAGGCACAAACTTCCCGGCATCGTCTTTGCCATCCCACCTCTCCTCGTAGATCCCGTTGATCTGGCTTTTCGAAATTTTCCGGACCGAAGCGCCGTTCAGATCATATATCGTTATGGAGACGGGGGCGGGCTCCAGCAGTTTGAGGATCTGATAGGAGATGAGCGTATGGTCGTTGGCCCCGTCGCCGTTCGGGGTGAACGGATTCGGCGAGGAGCCAGCAGAGGCCACGAGCGTCTCGCCGAGAGACACGCCCACAGATAGGTGGCTCAGTTCCGGATCGGGGTACTGAGGCAGTTCTTCAGGGCGCTCGCTGTCAAAGACTTTCGTCCCGAAGCGCGTCCCATAGACCAGCACCCGGCCGTCGAAGACAAACGTCAGGGAATCCTCGCTTGTCCTTATCTTAGGGAAGCGGAGAGTGAATCCCTTCTGCCCCCCCTCCAACGATTCCACCAAGAACTTTTCCTCTTCGACCGGGGAGCCGCCGATGAACAGATCTCCGACCGTGTTCAGATTTACCTCCATAGGAGCGGATACCTCCAAAATGTCGAAACCGGTATCGTTGCCGTCAATGGTCGGCCTCAACGAGTACGTGAACGTAACCACCTCTCCGGCGGGAACGGTCCTCGGCAAGATCTCCGCCACGATCTCATGGGCCATAACCGGCGAGGAGTAGTCAAAGGATAGAGAGTCGAGTTCAACCCTGTCGCTATAGAGCTCGCTGAAAAGCTCAAGCTTAAACTGGAAATAGCGACGGGGGGATGGAGAGACGATATCAGACTCCGAGGTGCTGTAAGGCACCGACCAGAAACTCCAATGCTCCGTATCGAAACGCTTCCTCACGGGGTTGCCCGCTTTAGACAGCTTCTCATATTGCTCCTTTGCCGTTCCTGATTCACCAGGCTCTGGCAGAGAAATTTCTATGGAATCCCCCAGTTCCACCACCAATTTGTAATACGTAAAGGGATCCGGAGTTTTTCCGCTTCTCGTTCTAAGCTCCATCTGCGCATGGGGATCTATCCGGGCCGACCACCTGATCTTCCCGAAATTGGCCAATCCCTCGTCTCCCACCAGATCAATGATTTCCGAGATATAGGTAGCTTTTGGAGCGAAGCCCTCTCCATAGACCTCCAGCTCGGCGATCTCCCATCTGAGCGAGGTATTGCTTTTAAGTTTGATGTAGCGCACATACTGCGGGGAAATCTCCACCTCCACGGTGCTGAGAGCATTCTTATCCTCCCGCACTACTCTTTGCCACAAGAGCACCCCCTCCTCCGTGATGTTCTCCGGGCTTCCGTCGTTGACGGAAATCTCATAAGCCCGCATAAAGCGGTCCTCAAAAGCCGCTCTGGGATAAAACCTGATTCTATGTACACCGGGGATAATCTCTCCTAAATCCAACACCACAAATCCCCCAACGGTTCCCCGGGCCGATTCCTCGTCCATCTCGAAGACGGTCCCCCCATCCCCGTCAATCATACGCCCCATCAGATTTTTGCCCTCGCTGTCCTCATACTCCTTCTTTTCCTGGAACATCATAGTAGGTTGAGGGCTCGATATCCCTCCTCCCCGATTCTTGGCCCCTAAGGCTAAATTTTCGTCCGGATGGATCTGCTCGGGACGGATCCAGCCGGGACGGGCCATCCGGTCAATCGCCTCAAGCGTAGCCGCTGTCCCCCAAGGATTCGCTTCGTTCCCAACCACCCATTCCTGCACTCCTATCGCATCCACTGATAAGGCCGGGATCAGCGCTCCGGATAGGAGCACAATCCAAAGCCTCATCTTTATCGTCCAAAATGACATGGAAGGGTCTCCGAATAACTTTTCTATAATGAGCAGGGAACCTCCTGACGTTGAACATTGAACATTGAAGATTCAATATTGAATGTTCAATACTCAATACTCGATACCCCCTGCCCCCTGAAAATGGAACAGCTTTTTTAGAACTTACTTAAACAGAGGTATAAAAAGAGGGGTAGAAGCAAGCCTCTACCCCTCCTCCTTGGACTCAATTGGAGAGCCTGACGGCAACGCCCAGAGTTGCCTACTTGAGCAGCGCCTTGATCTCTCCCCACCGGCTCGCCTCCACAGCGACATCAGGAGGCCCGAGCAACACGAAGTCGGGGATTTCATCGGAAGTCTGCCAGGAGCTTGTGCCCGAGTGCGACTTCCACTGAGCATCATACACCCCAACCTCCACATCGTGCTCATCCCGGAGGAATCCCAGACCGATCGCCCCGCCTGCCGCAAACACATCATCTAAGATAAGGCGGGTGCTCGCCTCAGCGCCCGTGAGATCCATATAACTGAACAACGACAGGGCGCCCTCGAAGTAACACGTGTTCCCTTCCCACGCAACCGCCGCCTCGGCGAACGGGGGCTTATCCATCCAGTCGGCCTCTTTTGTCCAGGGAGCTCCCATGTAACACTGTTCGAGACGCCCCCCCTCACCGGGCGCACCCGGCGAGAAATACCACTGCTGGCCATACCGACCGAAGATGTCCTCCTCATCCGCCGCCGCACCGCCTAATCCCCCGGATTTATCGGGATCAACAACCACCTCAAAACAATCCCAGGTGTGCAGTTGCCAACTCCCCACCTCCTCAGGAAGCATCCATACATCGTCGTAGTTCGCACAATCGAAGTAGATCCGGTTGTCGTCTCCGCCCCTCCAGGCCACCTGGATGGGCCAGTCGAAGTCATCCGGGCGGAGCTCACAGTTGGCGCCCTCGCAGACATGGGCATAGGCAGCATCCTGGAGCGTGAGAGTCGCCGCCTCCGGGAACCAGGACCAGTCGCTCAGGTTCCCATCCACCGTGATGGTCACTTCATCGGGAACCTGCACCGCGTAATACGTAAACCCTGAGCCTGCAAACCCAAAGGCGAAACCACACAGACCCACCAGAATACCCACTCCCGCGAGAAGAG
>JAUWMS010000387.1 GCA_030613045.1 Candidatus Latescibacterota bacterium
AAACCAAGAGACCGGATGATATGGCATCCTACTTCTCCCTCCAAAGATAAGCTATCAATAATCGAAATCAAAGCGAGAAATCACTGGAAAACTAAAAAACCGAACGCTCACAACTTACCCACATGAAACAGCGAAGAACCACTTTTTTGGAACATCCGCTCTCCCTGCATGATATTCCTCAACGTTTTTTCAGCCGCCGCACGGCGTTTGCATAATACGCCTGATCAAAAAAAGGGCTTTTTCTGCTGACACCAGAATATTACTTTCCCTTTAACCTGTCGAACAGATTCTCAGGCACCTGATCAAGCTCCTTGATGCCTCGCCATACATGACGGATCTGCCTTAAGAGTTTACCGGTCACACCGCTCGGATCATAGGCCTTCAGGAGAGCATACAGCATGACAGGATTGAACCGCTGCGGCGAGAACGCCAGATAGTGGCCTTCCCAGGAAGTGGGACCGAATTGCTTCTTGAACTGGTAGAGAGGTTTGAACCGATAGAAATATCCCAGATGGTTAAATGCAAGCTTTAAGGCCAGTTCGATGATATAGCTTTGGGCCGGATCATCCACATGCTCGTTGGCGAGCGGGGCGGTGCCGAGAGTAACCATCGCGTATCCCTGTTCCTGCAGAAGGCGGAAAGATTCGGAAATCAACAACTGGCTCGTGCCACTGAGCGTCTTTTCCTTGCGGCGCATCAGATCGAAATAGATGCCATTTCTTGTATAAATGGGAGTGCATACTACGAATGCCTCAACCTGGTCGTCGTTCAGCGCCAGGAAATACTTCCGCTCTCCCGGATCAGCGAGACCGGGTTCCCCTATCAAAAAGGCGAACTCATTCGATCCCTTGGATTTCACCCAGGCGGCGGAGAGTTCCTCCATGTCCTTCTCCCAGTCGGGCCTTCGCCCTGAAAGCGGACGATATTCGACCACCGTCAAGCCGTGGTTCTTTGCACTCCTGATATTTTTACGTAGACTCCGGAACTTGCGGCCCGCCCACGACAGCTTGTCCAACTCGAAAATCGGCTCCTCACCCATCTTGATCATGCCGAAGTCCAACTTTTCAAGGAGCTGCCTGCAACGCTCAGTGGCAGACTGGAAGCAGCACCGCCATTTCTGCGCGCAGCAGAAATCCCTGAATTCAGCGATGAACTCGCGGAGGTTGGAAGGGGCGCACACGGGGTCACCTGCAGCCAACGCAACGTTGGCATGGACTACATAGGCGATCACGCCGTCCATTCCCGAGGGGGAAAAGAAATATGACTTGTCGTTACGCAGGATGCTGTACGACTGGGAATGATAGGCATAGCGCTTCAGTGCCTTCAGTACACAATCTGCATGGTCCTCTGCACACGACGGAGAGGGATGCATAAATTACCACCTTCCAGTTGATCAAAAGCGGACCCTGCATTTTCGGTTATCCGTCTCCACCTATCCCTCCGGGATGTACGTCGGCCAGCGACTCACCTTCGGGGAACACCCTCTCCCTCCGCGATATTATTCAACGCCCTCTCAGCCGCGCCCCGTTCTTCTTCCGTGCCCTGCGTCATCAAATCTTTCAGTGGGCCGATGGCTCGCTTATCTCCCAATTCCCCCAGAGATTGGGCGGCTTTCTTTCGTATGGAGCTGTTCTCATCCTTCAGGCTCTCGATCAGAATCGGAACCGCCTCCCGATCTCCCATACTGCCCAACAGTTGTACGGCCACGTAGCGAACCGCAGCACTGGTATCCACGGCGGTCTGCTCTATACCGTCCAGGATTTGCCTCTTTTGAACGTCATCGCTCAGCTTGGGCCAAATTCGGTCCAGAGATACCAATGCGCTGGTTCGGATACCGGTCACGGAATCCCTCAAAGCGGCCATCAAGGGAGGAACGATCCGGAGATCACTTAGACCGCCCAAAGCGAAGGTCGTCTTGAGTCGCACCACGTCATGGGGATCTTTCATACAGCGCAGAAGCGGATCGGTGGCCCTCGGGTCTTTCAGATTCCCCAGAGCCTCCGCCGTGGCCGCTCGGATATACTCATGGCGGGTATCTCCCAAAAGAACGATCAGAGGCTCCACAGCCCGCCGGTCGTTCATCTTTCCGAGAATCTGAACGGCCATATATTGGGCCTGCTTGGTTCCGGTTCGGAGCACCTCGATCAAGGGGGGCACCACTTCGTCCTTATCGCGCCGCAACAAATCCATCATAGCCTGGCGTCGGACGTGGTCGTACCCGCTTTCCAGATCCTGGATGAGACTATCCACACTTTTTTTCTTCGCACAGCCCACGGTCATGAGAGAGAGTAGGCATATACAGAGTGCACTCTTTGAAATAGACATCGTGATTCACCTCCTCGCAACCTCCCCCTGTGTTAGTCGTTGTACCCAATTTTCAGATCCTCGATGAGACTATCCACACTGCGCTTCTCCGCATAGCAAACGATCACGACACAGAGTATGCTTACGCAGAGTAATATCTTTGAAATGGACATAGTAATCCGCCTCCTTCCGGTGAATAACCTCCCGCAGGGTACTCACCAACCTGCGGGAGGTTTCGCCACCAATCACCGCCAATAATCAACCGACCGCCTGCATCGGCATTTTGCGCTCTCTCTCCGGCCCGACGTAGTCCCGTTCCCAGATCGGATCGGTGAGCTTTGCGACGGCCTCCCCATACGCCACCATCCCCTCATAGTATCCCTCGTCTTCGAGGGCTTCCGCCGCGGCTTTATCCAACGGATACGCGCCGAAACGCTTCACGGCCTCGTGCGCGACCCGGTGATGATCCTTGGTGACGCAGGGAACGATCTGGTTGCCCACCTGATCCGCGGGTTTCTCGTAGCTGTACTCCGACTGCCACTTCCGAATGGACTTGAAGAAGGGGCACTGCAGCACGGTATTCAGATTCCCGCCGTTCTTGTACACCTCCACGATGTTGTGCGTCGCGTAGGGGAAGAACGCGCACGGAGCGCAGTCGCCGTTCCAGTCAATGTAGAAATATCCCCCGCCTCTTCCGGCCGAGATGCAGCCGTCGCTCAACGCCCCGCTGTTCCAGAAATCGGCCATAAAGATCTTCCGCTCCCGGATCAGCCTCTGCTCGCGCTCGTACATCCACGCCCGCTGCTCCGGCGTGACCATCAGATCCAGCGTGAACTTACGGCCGATGGGCATATACTGGAATATCCAGCCGTACAGCGCGCCCTGCTCCTCGAAGTAGTAGTCAATGAACGCATCGCTCATCAACTGCTCCGCGTTGAAGCGGGTCGCGGTCACGGAGATCCCGAAAGGAACGCCCGCCTTCTTCAGATTCCCGAACGCCTCCCGAATCTTCCGGTGCGTCCCCTTCCCTCTCCGTGCGTCCGTCTCCTTCTCGAATCCCTCGACCGATATGGCCGGGGTGATGTTGCCCACCTCCGCCAGCTCCCGCGCGAACGACTCGTTGATCAGCGTGCCGTTGGTGTACATCAGGAAAAAGTTGTCCTGATGCGTGCGGGCCAAGTCCAGAATGCCCTTGCCCTGACTGCGCCACATCGTCGGCTCGCCGCCGGAGATCACCGTGAAGTGGGAATGCCACAGCTCGGTCTTCTCCGTCATGATCCGATCCACGATGTCGTAGTCCAGCTTTTCCGCATCGGCCCGGGAACTGCTCGCATAGCACCCGATGCAGCGCAGATTGCACCGCTTGCCGGGACTGAGGAGCAGGAAAGAGGGCGGAGAAGCCCCGTGCTCCTC
>JAUWMS010000269.1 GCA_030613045.1 Candidatus Latescibacterota bacterium
GTGGTGCTGATGGGAATGGGCGAACCGCTGCTCAACTACGACAACGTGTTGAAGGCGGTTCGGCTGATGAACCTCGAGATGGGCATTTCTCTCGGGATGCGAAAAATAACGCTCTCAACCGCGGGGATCGCGCCGGGTATCGAACGCCTCGCTCAGGAGCGACTGCACATGGGCCTGGCCATCTCCCTCAACGCGCCCGACGACCGAACCCGAACGCGGCTCATGCCCATCAATCGCCGCTATCCGATAAACGAATTGTTATCCGCCGTGCGGAAATTCGGCCGCGCCACACGCCGTCGGGTCACGTTCGAATATATTTTGATCAACGGAGTCAACGATGGCCCGCAGGACGCCAAAAGCCTTGTTCGTCTGCTTGGGGAGATCCCGTGCAAAATCAATCTCATCCCGTTAAATCCCATTGCCGGAAGCCCCTTGCAAAGACCCTCGCCGGAGCGCATCGAAGGTTTTCGGAATTTTCTGCTGTCCCATCACTTCACCGTCCCCCTTCGGGAGAGCAAGGGACGAAACATCGGCGCAGCCTGCGGACAGTTGTGCGCGGTTCGGTGATTGGTGCTACAATTTCGGATTGCGGATATCGGATTGAAAACCCCCGCCAATCTGCCTACTTCTTCTTCTCTTTCCCCTCTTTCTTCTCTTCTTTCTTGTCTTCGTCTTTCTTTTTGCCGCCTCCGAATTTGCTCATTAGATCGGGCATCAACTCCAGAATTTTGCTCCATTTGATCTCTTTGCTCTTGATCGGAAGCACCTGGGTTTTCCCTCCGGTGATGGCCACAAAAGCCACCGGCTCGATGGATACGCCGCCACCGGTCCCGCTGCCGCCTCCACTCTTTTCATCGCCACCGCCGCCGGCACCGAATCCGAAAGAGATTTTTGAGACGGGCACAATCACCGTATCTCCGACGGTCACAGGCTCTCCCACCACGGTCTCCGTTTTGGCGATCTGGCGCAGTTCTCCCATGACCACGGCGATCAGATTTTCTACGGCAGACATAGTTGCGTCTCCTTTCTGTCCTGTTCAAGGGTTGAGCAGCGCAACAACGCCGCACAACAAAACCAAAAAACAATGGGACACGGATTTCACGGATTTTCACGGATCAAACAAAAAAAACCTTTTTCGTTCTACAAAAGCCTTGCCAAAAAAACAAGATTATGCAAGTCACTCGTAAAGTTAGGATTCTCGTTCCTCATAGCGTAGCGCTATCACCTAAATTAACCTCGCGGCCGAATGTTCAAAATTCTCCCACCACAGATACCCGATGCGCCTCTCCCAACTCCGCAAAGAAGTTGTACGCATAGTCCAGCCGGTACTGCGTCCAGCGGAACCCGCATCCGAGCGCCACGCCCGCCCAGTCGTCCTCGTTCAGGTCCTTCAACAGGGAATTGTACCCTCCCCGAAGAAACAGGATGTCCCGGATGCGAATCTCCGTGCCGCCGCAAAAATACACATCGTTGTCGTTCGGAAGGACCATCTCCCCCACAAAAAGCAGTGGCAAATGCGCTACGTGGTGCGCAAAACCCACGCGCGCCGCCACCGGAAGCGCATCCTTGAAATCCTCCGAAAAGCCGCTTCGCACAAATCCCACGTTGGACAGTGAGGCCCCCAGAGACAGACCCTCCACCGGCGTGCGGAAGCGCAGCCCAAGATCCAACATGTAGGCATCCGAAGCATAATCGTCTATGCTGGAAATGGCCACCTTGACTCCGATTCCTACGGCCAGAGTCTGAACTACGTTTTGCGCCAAAACCCCCTGCAGCACGATATCGTTGGCTCCGAACGTGCCCTCCGACTGGCCATCCTCGTTCGTTTTTTGAAGCTCTCCGTACGACATATAGGAAAGCAGCACTCCGAACGCTCTCACATCGTTCAAGGCTTGCGCCGCGCCGACCATGCCGAACTGCGTATCCACGAGATAATTGGTGTACGTCGCGCTTCCCTGACGCACTCCGATGGTCGCCAGCGAAGCCGGATTCGAGGCCATCCCGTTCACGTCCCCATCCATCGCCACGAACGCCCCGCCCATCGCCGTAGCCCGCGCGCCCGATACGAGCTTCAGAAAAGAGAAGCCCGTCGTTCCCGCCTTCTCGTGAATCTCCCCCGCCATCGCACCGGATGCCATTACCGCAAAGACGCAAAGCGCGCAGAGAACCACCATGAGTGGGTGAGTGGGTGAGTGGGTGAGTGGGTCTCTCCTCTGTGCCTCTGTGCCTCTGCTTCTCCGTGGTGCGAACTCCATGGTACTGATCTGTCGTCTCATGATCCCAACCTTTCTTCTAAGAGTTGATTGACCAACTTCGGATTCGCCTTCCCTCTCGACTCGCGCATGATCTGTCCTACGAAGAAGCCCAACAATTTTTTCTTGCCCCCGCGATACGCAGCCACCTCCTTTGGATGTGCGTTGATCACCTCGACGACCATCGCCTCCAGCGCATCCGCATCCGCGATCTGCACCAATCCCTTCTGCTCGACAATGCACTTGGGATCGTCCCCGGTTTCGGCCATCTCCCCGAACACGGTTCGGGCGACTTTTCCGCTGATCGTGCCTTCGGCGATGAGCTTCAAAAGGGCCGCGAGCTGATTCGGAAGTATCTTAAACGCGCAAATTTCAATTTTCCGATCCTTCAATTCCCGGAGCACGTCTCCCATCACCCAGTTGCTCGCGGTCTTCGGATTCGCGCCGGACCGGACCACCTCCTCGTAATAATCCGCCACCGGGCGCTCCGTGGTCAGCACACCCGCATCGTACTCCGGAATTCCGTACTCGGCCGCGAACCGCTCTCGCCGAACGTCCGGAAGCTCCGGCAGCCCTTTGCCCACCCGCTCGATCCACGCGGCATCCACCTCGATGGGCACGAGATCCGGTTCGGGGAAATAACGATAATCGTGCGCCTGCTCCTTGCCCCGCATGAAGCGCACCTTGCCCTGATTCGCGTCCCACAACAGCGTGGATTTCGGCGCGGATGCTTCGAGCGGCACGGGCGTCAGTTCTCCGTCCTCGATCATCGCGGTCTGCTGGCGCACCAACGCCTCAATCGCCCGCATCGCATACCGGAACGAGTTCAGATTTTTAATCTCCGCGATGGGCGTTTTAAGAATTTCCCCGTCCCGCTCCAGCCGGAGATTCACATTCACATCGGCCCGGAGATTCCCCTTTTCCATATTCCCGTCGCAGATCCCGAGGTACACCACGAGTTGCCGCACCTTCGTCATAAATTGGTATGCCTCCTCCGGGGAGGCCATGTCTGGTTCCGACACGATTTCGAGCAGCGGCACGCCGCAACGATTTACGTCCACGAGGGATTCGCCCACCGTTCCCGAATCCTCCGCGTGCACGAGTTTGCCTGCGTCTTCCTCCATGTGAATCCGAACCAGGCGCACGCGTTTCTTGCCCTGTTCTCCCTCGATCTCCACGTAGCCCCCTTCGGCGAACGGTTGCTCAAACTGGGAGATCTGATAGGCCTTGGGCAGATCCGGATAGAAGTAATTTTTCCGTGCAAACACGCTTTTCGGCTGCACCTCCGAATGCACGGCCAGCGCCATCCGCATCGCATATTCCACCACCTGCCGGTTTAAGACCGGAAGCACTCCGGGCATCCCCGTGCACACCGGACACCCGTGCGTGTTGGGTTCCGCGCCGAAGGCGGTCGAGCATCCGCAGAAGATTTTGCTTTGGGTGGAAAGCTGGGCGTGGACTTCAAGTCCTATGACGGTTTGGGTGTTCATGATAACTCCAGGTTCTAAGGACAGATAAGGGTAACGAAATTCGGTTCATTACGCACCAATAACCTCCATGACTGCTTTTAGACAGATCTCTTCGGAAGGCTGGAGGTTCGCCTGCTGCCCCACATGTTTGTGATGTGGGAATGTCGCCAATCGGGTGTGATGTGGCGCATTGTCCCATCCGATCTTCAACGCATGGATGGATGTGAGCCAGTAGTAGCTATATCGCTTGAGCGTTCCGCCTTCCCATTGCTCCGCAATTCGTAAGTTGGTGCCATCCTTCAGATAGAAAATCAATCTCAGGGTTTCGCCGTCCAATTCAACGAGGACTATGCGTTGCACCACAGCGCCAAACTCCGCCTCAATCTCCGATAGCCGCTCAGTTGCCAACATGAAGTGCCTCGCCTGCATAAAGTCCCTGAGTCCCTATCGGTTGCAAAAGGTCAACTTGCTCCATGAGCTTCTCGGCAGTGTCCGCCCAGTGATGCCACATAAGGTAATCCTCATGCATCTTGTAGTCGGCCTCATCGGGCAATCCCCGTGCATCGAGTTCGGAAAGGGAGATGCCATACGTCTCTTCAAATTGGCGAACTTTGGCCTGAGCCAGGAAAAGTCGCTTCTCCAAAGTGGAAAGGTATAAAGCGGTCCCATGAGTGATGATGGCGAACTTTTCTTCCGGAGATAACGAGGTGAATCCATTTTCGATTTTTTCCATAAGAGTCGGTTCCATCTTCGCATCCCTCCTTTTCAAGACCACTGTTGAGGCAACCCTGTTTGAATGGGATCACCTCCTGCGTAATGCTTACCTTTCCATTTCAATAAATCACCTTATTCAACGGATACTCGATGATCCCTTCGGCCCCCGCCTTCCGCAGCCTCGGAATCAAGTCCCGAACGGTCTTCTCATCGATGACCACTTCCAACGCCACCCAGTCCGAATCCGTCTGGCTCGAAATCGTAGGCGTGTGGAGCGAAGACAGTTGCGCTACAATCGCATCCAATCGTCTCTTCGGCGCGTTCATCTTCAGCCCCACCTTGGCCTCGGCCTCCAGCGCGCCCTTGAGCAACAGCGCGATATTTTCGATCTTCTCGCGTTTCCAGGGATCTTCCCACGCCGTCTTGTTCGCAATAAACCGCGTCGAGGACTCCAGAATCGTCTCCACAATGCGCAGCTTGTTGGCTCGGAGCGAGCTTCCCGTCTCAGTCAATTCCACGATGGCGTCGGCCAGTCGGGGAGGCTTCACCTCCGTGG
>JAUWMS010000516.1 GCA_030613045.1 Candidatus Latescibacterota bacterium
GGTCTTGCTCATTGCTCATTGCTCATTTTCTTCCACCTGCCCCTTCCCCGTCCTCGCCACCCACATCTCCACCATCAGCAGCGCGAGGGCCAGAAACAGGCACGCCTTCCAAAGTTCCCGTCCATACCGGGAGCGCAACACCGTCTCCTCCAAAGAAGCCTGGGCCCCGATCACCTCGAACGGATGCCCGCCGAACGCGTCCCGGATCGTCTGCTTTGTCACCGCCCTCAAATCCGACTCCTTCGGATCCACGTTCACCGCGAAGCGATCCACCTCCGCATCGCCCGCAAACAGCCGCCAGATCCCCGGAACCGCCACCCGCTCCACGCTCCACGCAAGGCCCTCCGGCGTCTCCGAAGGCTCTATCGCAACCCGGTCTCCGAGCGGATTCTCCACGACCACCGCGCCACGACCGCTGATGCTGTCCGGATTCCGCACCACGTCGTCCCCCACGAGGTATCGGTCTTGGTCCAGACCGGTTCCGAGATAGCGCGCCACGCGTTGCACCAGCGGGACAAACAGTCCCTTCCTCGGGAAATCGCCCCATTCCAGCGTTCCCCCGGTTGTCAGGAGCATCACTTTTCCACGCCCCCGACGCGCCTCGGCCAACGCGATCCCGCCGTCGCGATATCGAACGACCGGACGCACCTCCGGCCGGGCATCCACGTTGTAGGTCACGTAGAAACGCGGCGAGGTCATTCGATCCTTTTCTCCGAGATCCTTCAACACCGGATGCTCGAAATCCATCTCTCCGAACGAGCGAACCGCGCTTCGATCCCTCGCGTTTCCAACGGGCGACCGCAGGGTCAGCGGGATCAGCTCCGGAAGCAGCGTGTGATTGTAAAATCGCGTGTCCACATCTTTCCCCAACACGATCCACACGCCTCCGCCACGGGCCGCGTATTCCCCGAGTGCGCGCACCATCGCGGTGGAAAGACGGGGGACATTCACTAAGATCACCAGATCCTGCCCTTTCAAATTTTCTGAGGCGAATCGTTCCGCCCGCGCCTCCGTGATCGTCATCCCAATGCCCTCACCGCGAAAACGCGTAGGAGGTTCTTTGCGCGCTTTGCGACTTTGCGGTGCGGATTTTTGTTCCGACTCCCTCCCGAAAGGATTCAGCGCGCGGCGGAGGAAAAACACGTCCTCGTCCCGATGTTTTACTATGAGCGCCCGGAGCGCACCCGGCACACGCACCGAGAAATACCGCCGGTCGTCCGCGGGCAACCGATCCTCCTCCACGGCCACGTATCCCGAAAACGGGCCCTCCTTCTCCGGTGAGACCTGAGCCGAGAGCGCCGTCGTCGCCCCGGAGTCCACGTCGAACAACTCCTGATGCACCCGCCGTCCTCCGGCATACAACAGGGTTGTCCCATCCTTCAACGCCCGGTCTCCGTAATTGCGCACCCGCCACCCAAGCGACATCGTCCGGCCTGCTCCGAAAAGTTGTTCCGGCAACTCCAGGGTCTCCACGCCGATATTGTCCCGCGGCCAATCGCCCAACGAGACAAAAAAACAGGACGCCTGCCCCTGATCCGGAGTTTCCTCCGCGCGCGCCTTCCTGCATCCCTCCCATCCATGCGTGGTCCCATCCGTCATCAGGAAAAGCTCCTTATGGCTTTTTTCAGACCGGGATAATACATCCAATCCGGCCTCCACAGCCCTCCGGATGTCCGTTCCCTCCCAGGACGTCGTGAGTTCCTCTACCGCCTCATTCCATTGCGTTCCAACCCGCATCGAAGCATCGGGTACCTCCGGAAACCGGGCAAAGGGGATGAGAAAGGCTTCGTCTCCCTCCCCGATAAGCCCCGACATCTCCAGAATCCGCTCTTTCGCCCGTTCCAGCGCCTTCCCTTGATCCGTCCGGAATCCCATACTATAGGACACATCCACCAACACCGCCATCGCCGTGTTCGCGCGCGCGCCCACCACCTCCGACAGCGCACCCTTGAGCGCTGGACGGGCAAGGGCCAGCATCACGAAAAACACGGCCAGCGTACGCAGAATCAACGCCAGAATCTGCCGCAGCCGGACCCTGCGCATCCGCTCCTTCTGAAGTTCCTTCAAAAATGTCAGGTCGGAGAACGGAATGCGTGCCAGCTTTTTGCGATTAAAAAGATGAATCAGAAAAGGCAGGGCCGCCGCTGAGAGGCCGGCCAGTGCGCTGGGATGGAGGAAGGTGAGAGGGGGCATCTGGCGGGTTCCTCATAGTTAGCGGGGTTTGTAGCGTATATTGTGTGAAGTGTAAAACGTAAAACGTGAGATGTAGAGCGTGAGAGCGCTGACTGTTTCTCTAATAGGGATCGGATCCGCACCGTCCTCCCGAGCGTCCTCAGCATGGATATTTCGCCTAATATACCAAACGGGAAGGCGGAAGTCAAGAGGGAACGAGTCCCTTTTGCGCAAGTTCTACAGGGATAGGGACGAAGAGATAAAAAAGGCCGCCACGTGGTCGCGACGGCTCCCTGGTTCTCCTTCAATGAACGCTGCATTTTTCTATTGCCATTTTGCCGGGACGTGTTCTTTTCGCCCGTTTCTCCCCGGGGGACTCCTTTGCGGAGCATGCTTTGAAGAAGAGCGACGAACGTGAA
>JAUWMS010000005.1 GCA_030613045.1 Candidatus Latescibacterota bacterium
CCGATAGCGATCCACCGCTTTGGGGTTGATCGGGTAAACGACCACTTCGTGATCCAGCAGGAAATCCACAATCCGTCCCTCCGGCTTTTCTATGCCGGCCCAAAGCTCGATCCCTTTGGCTGTGCGCTCATGCAGCCATCGCCCAAATTCGCTCATCCCCTCAGGGGGTCTGCTTCACTTCTAACTTGGCAACCTTTTCGCCCGTATCATCGCAGACCCATACTGCGTGCATCGTGTCACCCCAGTCCACCCCCAAATAGTACCGGTTCATCTTTTCCTCCTCCTTAGGTTGGGAGTAAGAAGCTCGAACGGATGGTTCGCCTTATATCGGTCCTCCAGGGGACAACTTTCTATTGAACCTATAGATCCGTCCTCTCACCGGCCGGGACAGTCTTTGTGGGATCCTCCGCAGGGATCAGGCACTAAGGGTCCTCTGACCAGCGAGCTCCTTTAACATCCGGCAACAAAGATAACCTCAAATCCCATGAACAGCAACCCTAATATAAGGCATAAAGGCATAAAGAAAATCGAGACGGAGGTCATAGATCCAATAAGGGAAAAGCTTGCTTAAAAAAAACAAGGTCTTGCAGGTTCGCAGTACAGAACACTTCTCACAAAAATCAAAGCCTGCTTCCTTTCTCGCCTCACGTTTTACATTTCACGTTTCACGCAGGATGCTCTATGAATGCAGCCTTTCTCCGAGAACCCCAAACACGAAGGAAAACCCCATGTCCCACACCCCAACCGTATCCGTACTGCTCCCCATCTACAACGCCGCCGGGACGCTGGATCAGGCGATCCGAAGTATGCTGCGCCAAACGTTCGATGATTTCGAGGTGATTGCCGTGGACGACGGCTCGGAGGACGAGAGTCCGAATATCCTCAAGAAGTGGGCGAAGCGGGATCGCCGGATCAAACCGGTGTTCCACGACCGAGTGGGATTGATCGGCGCTTTGAATGCGGGTCTGGAGCGCGCCGGAGGGGAGTTGGTTGCGCGTATGGATGCGGACGATGTGTCGCATCCGAGGCGTTTCGAGCGGCAGGTGGCCCTGATGCGGGCGCACCCGGAGGTCAGTGTGGCGGGATGTCTAATGCGAAGCTTTCCGAAGCGCTCTGTTCGGGAGGGATTCAGGATTTACGAGGCGTGGCTGAACAGTCTGATTGCGCACGAGGATATCGTTCGGGAGATTTTTATCGAGAGTCCGCTTGCGCACCCTTCGACCATGATGCGGCGGGCGGAATTGATAGAACTGGGAGGATACGAGGATCATGGCTGGCCGGAGGATTACGACCTTTGGCTGCGGTACCACCTCGCTGGAAAGCGATTTGCCAAGGTTCCGGAGACACTTTACTTATGGCGGGAGCACGAAGACCGTCTGTCGCGGACGGACCCGCGGTATGCGGTGGAGCGTTTTCTGCGGGCCAAGGCCCACTATCTGGCGAAGGGGCCGTTGAAGGAAACCGAATCGGTGATCGTCTGGGGAGCGGGACAGACCGGGCGGCGTTTGTCCAAGCATCTTTTGCGAGAGGGCGTTCGGATCGTGGCGTTCGTGGACGTGGATTCAAAGAAGATCGGACGTACGTTGCGAGGGATTCCGGTCATCGCGCCGGGCGATCTGGCGTCCATTAGAGGCAGCGCCGGGTTTCTCTTGAGCGCGGTGTCCTCCCGGGGCGCGCGGGCGTTGATTCGGGAGTGGGCGAGGGAGCAGGGATGGGAGGAGGGACGGGATTTTCTGTGCGTGGCGTGAAGGAGCGTAAAGCGTGAAACGTAAAGCGTAAAACGTAAGATAACGTAAGTAGGTGGACAGAATTAAACTACAATTTCAACGCAGAGACGCAGAGGACGCGGAGAAACCCCAAGGCAAGATTTTGAAGTGCTCGGCGCTCTCCGCGTCTCTGCGTTGAGCATAAGAAAATGATTTTGTCCAGGAACTTGAAACGTGAAAGGAAGCAGTTTTTGACTGCTGGTTTGATTGATCCGTGGTATCCGTGTATTCCGTGTCCCATTGCCTTTGGGCTTTGTTTTTCGCGTTGTGCGTGCTTCAAGGGCGCAGGAGAATGCCTTACGACGAAGTCGAAGACGGTTTTCGCAGCACGAAGTGGATCCGGTCGGACTGCTCCGTGGCCGGGCGAAAGGAGCAGTCGTCGTACATTCTGAGCATCTCGAGCGGGGACGCCTCGATCACGGAGAGGATTTCGTTCGAGGAATAGATTTTCTGGCGATGCGTTTCGTTCCATCGTCCGGGCCGGTCGTCGAAGCGGATTTCAAATTCGTTGATCTGCATCCGGTCTCTTGGGCGGTAGAAGCTGTGTCGCGTGTAGGAGAATCCGTCTCCGTGTTCGCACTCGGTAAAATCCCGAAAGTATTTCAGGGAGTTGTTTTCGGTGCATACATCGAAGATGAACAAGCCGCCCGGAAGGAGGAGATCGGTTACGCCGGCGAGGGCGGATGCGATGTCCCGGAGGGAGAGGAGGTAGTTGATGCTGTCGTAAAGACACAGCACCACGTCGTATGTCGGCGAGCCATGCGCGGCCTGCATTTCCATCTCAAAAAACGGGACCGGGGCCTTTCCGGATCGGGTTTTTTTTCGAGCTATGCGCAGCATCTCCGGAGCGGAATCGGCTCCCGCGACCTCATACCCCCGGGCAGCCAACTCGATAGTGAGGCTTCCCGTGCCGCACGCCAGGTCGAGTATCTTCGGATTCCGTAAGTCGAACTTCCGAAGGATTTTCTCCACGTAGGTCGTCCATTCGCCATAGGGTACGTGGCGCATCACGAAGTCGTAGATTTGGGCCAAGGCTTCGTAAGGGGTGCAGATCTCTTTTTTCGTTCGTTTCCAGAGTCCTTTGGGCATGTTAACCGGTGATTCGTGAGTGGTGAGTAGTGATTGGTGACCCAGCGTCAGGGAGTTGTAAATATAGACCTCCGAGGTCTAAGAGACCTTGGAGGTCTTATCCTATCCGGAGAAGCATTGCCCATTCCTATAAAAAAAGCCAGCGGAGACTGGCTTAGAAGGGAGATGGCGATTTGGGTTCGTCGCTCAAGATGCGGTAGAATTGATCGGCCTCTTTTTTGCGGACGCTTTTTCCGGGGATTCCGCTGACTTCGATCTGCAGAAGACGGTCCCGGAACTCAATGGCGATGTGCTGCCCACTATGCACTTCCTTGCCCGGTTTGGCCCGTACGCCCTCTATGCGAACGATGCCGTTGTCGCAAGCCCGCTTGGCCATGGAGCGGTGTTTCATCAGTCCGCACTGTTTTAAGTAAACGTCTATGCGCATAACCGAAAGGCGTTATTGGTGATTGGTGATTAGTGAGTGGTGAGCGGGTGCACGGAGAGCGCGAAGGGAACCTTATTCGAGCCGGACGTCCACGTAGATTCTTGCGCGTTCCTTTTCGATCATTTGGTCGAAGACTTCTTTGAGTTTCTGCTGGCGCGCAAGATTTTCCAGGAGTGCGCGGTCGCTCTGGAGGGTGATCGCCCCTCCCTTTTCCCGCTCGTTGAGGCGGATCAGATGATATCCCGAGGAACTGTGGATGGGCTGACTAACCTGACCGGGTTCTAGCTGGTCCGCCACGGGTTTGAAGTCCGAGGGGAGACGCTCCACGGGAATCCATCCGAGGTCTCCTCCATCCGAAGCGGTGCTCGCATCGTCCGAGAAGGTGCGGGCGAGTTCGGCAAAGTCCGCTCCTGAGCGCACTTTTTCCCGGAGTTCAGTGATGGTTTCCAGGGCCTTCTGCTCGTCTTTTTGCGTGACGTTGGCGATTAGCAAAATGTGGCGGGCGTGAATCTCGTCGCCTTTTCGGTCCTCCACCCGGATGATATGATAGCCCAAACGGGTTCTCACAATGTCGCTGACCGCACCCGGCCGGAGCGCAAACGCGACCTGCTCGAATTCGGGCAGCATCGTTCCCCGTCCGAAGTAACCCAGATCGCCGCCTCGCTGGGCCGATCCGGGATCCTGGGAATACGTTCGGGCCAGTTGGGCGAAATCGGCTCCGGCTTGGGCTTCGGCGAGAATTTTGTTTGCTTTATCGAGGAGGGCGTCCTGGCCTTCGCCGCCCACTTTGGGGCGGATCAAAATATGGCTGATGTGCACCCGCTCCGGCTGGACGGGGAGACTGTCTTTATACGTCTCGTAGAATGCTTCCACTTCCCGGTTGGAGACGACGATTCCATGAACTAAGGAACCGAGCATCTTCTGCTTCATCAGATAGTTCCGAATTTCTCTTCGAAAGCGTTTTTTCAGGTCGCGCTCCGTGACGCCGCTTGCTTCCAACTGACGCTGGTATTCCTCCTCGGACCCGACTTGTTCCCGGATGCGGGTCAATTGTTCCTGCAAGACCTCGTCAATTTCCTTCTGTTTGACGAGGACACTGTCGTCTTTGGCTTTGGCCAAAAGGATCTGATCCGCGATCATCCCGTCTAAGATTTCCCTTTCCAGGGCTTTTACCTGCTCCTGATCTCCTTCGGAAGACAGGCCTCGCTGAAACATCTCCAACCGGACGTTCTCCTTCAACTCGGAATGAAGGATGATCTGATCGTCCACCACGGCCACGATGCGATCCAATACTTCCTCTTCGCCGTAACTTATAGTGAAACAAAGGGCAAGCATAAGCGGAACGTACCATTTTATTACATTCATAGCGGGTGCTTTCTCACCGCAACAAAGAAAAACAGGTAGAGGTAAAGGGTGAGAAAACCGCAACTGGGCGCTGGCTTTCTCTTCTCCTTTACCTTTACCTGCTTACCCTCTTGTGGTGCGCGTTAATCCTCGGTTGGTGAGGAGTGAATTTTTTCCAGCGGGTTCAGATTGATCTCGCAGACGGTCTGCGTCTTGAGATTTTTCAGGAGCGATTGGACGTTCTCCTGCTGTTTGATCAAAGAGCGTTTGCCCACAATGTCCGCTTTGACCTTCTCGAATGCGCGAAGGCTTCCCTGACCTTTTGTGTCGAGTACTTCGATGATATGGTAGCCGAATTCGGTTTTGACGGGTTTGGAAAGAACGCCCACTCGGAGCTTCGTGACGGCGTTCCAGAGGTCATCGCCCGCATTTTTTCTGGAAAAGTACCCGAGGTCTCCGCTGTCTATGGTGGCAGGGTCCGCCTCTTGTTCCTGAAGGAGCTGCTCGAACGTCTCTCCAGCGAGGATTCGGGAACGGATGCGCCGGGCCTCTGCCCTCGTAGCTACGAGTATGTGACGGGCCCAGACCTCGTCGTCCTCTCGCACGAATTCGTCCTGATGTTCGTTGTAGTATTGCAGCAGTTCGTCGTCGGTGGGGGAGTGATCGTCGTCTAACCTTTGAAGCAGTTCGCTGACGACGAGATCCCTTTTCGAGCTTTCGATGAGGCGCTCGATCTGGTCTTCCCGATCAATGCCGCGCCGCAGCGCCTCCTGATAGAGGAGTTGTTCCTCCACCCATCTTTCGACCATGCGCTTCTTATCGTCTAAGGACAGCGAGCCGACGAGGTCATCGGGAATACACGCTCCGAGTTCCTCTATGGTCAGCACGGCGTCTCCGACCCGCGCAAGGACGGGGCCTCGCGGTTTCTCCTTTTTGGGTTGACAGCCAAGGCCAAGGACAAGCAGAATACAGAATACAGAATACACAATACAGAATGTAGAAGCCGGAAGCCAGAAGCCCCTCCGTGTCCTTCCGTCCGCTGGTCTTTGATGAGAGAGAGCACTCATAGAGATTTCCATTGGGAACCTTCCACAAACTGTGATGCGCGTTTTTTCACAAATTGAGCTTGGCGAGGTTCGCCCGGACGTGTTCGGCGGAGCGGTTCAGGGTCTGCTGTTCTTTGGGGGTAAGGGGAATTTGGATGATTTCCTCTGCACCGTTTTGGCCGAGTTTTACCGGAACGCCGAAGAAAAGATCCCGGAGTCCGTATTCGCCCTGAAGATAGACCGCGCAGGGGAGGATGCGCTTCCGGTCTTTGACGATGGATTCGATCATGGAAACCACGGCCGCAGAGGGCGCGTAGTAGGCGCTTCCCGTTTTGAGGAGGCCGACTATTTCGGCGCCGCCGTTGCGGGTTCTTTCAACGAGACGGGCAATCGTTTCTCCGGGAAGCAATTCGGGAAGCGGGATGCCGGACACCGTGGAATAGCGGGGAAGCGGCACCATGGTGTCGCCGTGTCCTCCAAGCACGAACGCGGTGACGTCCCGCACGGAGACGTCCAATTCCCGTGCGATGAAGCACCGAAAGCGGGCCGCGTCCAATACCCCGGCCATGCCAAGCACCTTGCGCGGTTCGAAGCCGGAGGTCTTGAGCGCCACGTAAGCCATCGCATCGAGAGGATTGGAAACCACGATGAGGAGGGCGTCGGGAGCCACCTCGGCGACGCGTTCGGTGCCGCTTTGGACGATGGCCGCATTTTTGGCCGACAGATCTTCGCGGCTCATGCCGGGTTTTCGGGGGAGTCCGGCGGTGATCACCACGATGTCGGAGTCCGTTGCTTCGTCGTATTCGTTTGTTCCCACGATTTTGACATCCCAGCCTCCGATGGGCGCCGACTCCATCATGTCCAAGGCTTTGCCCTGGGGGATGCCTTCGAGGATGTCTATCAGGACGATGTGGTGGGCCAGTTCCTGTTCGGCCAGACGCTGGACCGTGGTCGCGCCCACGTTGCCGGCTCCGATGACGCTGATTTTCATCGCATACGCTCCGTTTATACGCTCCGTAAAGCAAACCGCGAATGACCGCAAATGCAGACTTCCTCAGCCATTAGAGAAATGAGCGGTATTCGCGGTGGCGTTTCTCCCTGAGACCAACCGATAGGGAAGCTTTCAAACATGTCGTTGGTTCACACGTTTTGGCAAAATCAGTTCCTTCAAAAAATGCCCTTTACTCTGCCGTAGATATTTACAAAGATCACTCCCAAAAAAATCAGCCCGATAAGCGGAAGGAATGCGCTGTCCGGGCCGAACCGGTCCGCCAATAACGGAACGAAGCACAGATACGCGCCGATTACCATCAAAACCGGCCCCGTAGCCCTTGCCAGCGCCTCTTCGTCAAGCACCCTTAATTGGTCGTATCCCGAAAGAAGAGTCAGCAGATTCGTGGCCTTTTTCACCGCCAGAAAATAGCCGGCAACGAGAAAGCCCAAACCGATCAACTCGCAAACGATTGTTCCAAGAAGCATTTTGGCGTTCACCTTTTCTGAACGTTCACAGGAACTCCAACCGATTTCTTGTCGGGCTCTGAGGGCCACTTTGAAGCACGTGCAAAAGCCTTCTAAGTGTTGTACCAATCGGGCGTTGCTTTGAAATGATAATCCCGAAGTGATTCCGGGCTGTCTGAACATAGGTATTATGCAGCACAACGAAATCCTTCACATTGAAACTTACCAGACACCTTTCTTGCTCCACTGCGTAGGCCAATTGCTCCGCATCTGATTTTCCTTTGCGGCAGACTTCCTGAACGTGGAGAGCGTCCACTCCCCCTATTTCGGAGTGCCCACGCCAACGCTAAGGGCACATCTTCATCCAGAAAAAGCTTGGAGTTCATCTATCCAGGCTCCCCAGCGTTAGGGTGAGTCAATGCCCTGGTTTTCCAGTACTCCTCGTCCGAGGACTCCGCTAAGTCCCGATCTATCTTCTCGTTATGATCGAAGTAATAGGCCAGGGCGGAATGCGCCTGCGACAAGGTTACATGCGATAAAGCGAGTAAAATCTCATCCACACTCATGCCCATTTGATAATACCCTGCAATGCACCGCACGGTGATTCGCGTGCCTTCAATCAGAGGTGCACCCGCGGCGATTCCGGGATCTGAGGTGATGTAGGGGTACCGAATGGCCGTGCTCATCTGCTCAACCTCCTTCAAGGCAGCTATCTATCTAGGCCTCATACACACTGACGCGCTTTTTGGATCTGCCGAACGCCTCAAACGTGACCCGGCCGTCAATTTTCGCAAAAAGCGTATAGTCCCTTCCAAGGCCTACGTTCTGGCCCGGATGGATCTTCGTGCCGTGCTGCCGGACGAGGATGTTTCCGGCGCGCACCTGCTGTCCGCCGAATTTTTTCACACCCAAACGCTGTCCCTGACTGTCTCTGCCGTTCCGCGAGCTTCCTACCCCTTTTTTATGAGCCATTTGTTTGGTCTCCTTGATGCGTTCTCACCGCAAAGACGCAAAGAACGCAGAGAACTTCAATCAAGACATAGGTTGAGGTTAAGATCACCCCTTCTCAACCTTAACCTGCCTTTTCTTTGCGCACTCTGCGTCTCTGCGGTGCAGTTTCAGTTACGCTATGGAAAGGTCTTCGATCAGAAGTTCCGTGAAGAGCTGCCGGTGTCCTCTTTTTCGACGATATTTTTTGCGCCGCTTCATCTTGAAGACGATGATTTTCTTCTCTTTTCCGTGAGAGAGCACCTTTGCCTGTATGCTTGCATTGGAGAGGGTGGGCTCGCCAATGAGGGTTGCGTCGTCCGTGGAGACGAGCAGGATGTCGTTGATCTGAGTGGTCTGTCCGACCTCTAAATCCAACTTCGGAACGCAGACTTTATCCCCCTGTTGCACTTTCACCTGCGTTCCCGCGATCATTGCAATTGCGTACATTTCTCCTCCTGTTGAGCGCTTCCGTTATTTGTTTCGTCCAATCACCAATCACCATCACCAACAGCCTGGGCGATGACCAAAAAAGTTTCTAAATATAACGAGAATCCCTCTTTCTGTCAAGCCTTAAATTGGTCGGTGATGTCAGCGCCGGACTTCATGGAGAAGACTCGATATTCCTCGATGGGAAGATCGGGATCCTTCTTCAGATCAATTTTGATCTTGGCCGATTTCTGAAGCAGTTTGAGACGAAAGCTGCCCTCCTCCAAAAGGTATTCCTCCACGGAGGGATGCACGTAGAGGAGGAAGCGTCTCTGGCGGGATGCCGCCCTTGCGCGCCGGAACCACCGCTCGATCTTAGTCACGGTGGTATCCCGCCCCTGTACGCGGCCTATGCCGTTGCATACCGGGCAAGGTTCGCTGAAGGTATATAGAAGACTGGGACGCACGCGCTGGCGGGTCATCTCGAGCAGTCCGAATTCGCTGAGGGTGGAGAAGTTCATTTTGGAGCGATCCCGGCGTGTGGCCGCGTAGAGTTCATCCTCCACTTTCTTGCGGTTTTTGGCGATCGCCATATCAATGAAGTCCACGACGATGATGCCGCCGAGGTCCCGCAGTCGAAGCTGCCGGGCAATCTCGCGGGCCGCCTCCATGTTGATCTTGAATACCGTTTCCTCCTGATTGCGCCGTCCCACGTAGCGTCCGGAGTTGACGTCAATGGCCACGAGGGCTTCGGTGTGGTCAATGACGAGGGATCCTCCCGCCTTCAATTCTACCCGGCGGCTGTATGCTTTTTCGATTTCCTTTTCGATCTGGAACGCGTCGAAGATCGGCGTCTTGTCGTCGTAGAACTCGACTTTGGAACGCAGCCCCGGCGACACGGATTTCACGTAAGAGAGGATCTTTTTGTATTCCCGCTTGGAATCTATCACGAGGCGATCCACATCCTCGCTGAAAAGGTCCCGGATGAGACTGGAGGTGATGCCCATTTCCCGGTGGATCAGGGCCGGGGCCTTGGTTTTCTGAGAAATTTTGAGCATTTTTTCCCAGAGCCGGATGAGCTGTTTGATGTCGTTTTTGACCTCCGTCTCGCCTTTTCCTTTGGCCACGGTGCGGACGATCACTCCGAAATTGTCCGGCTTGACTTCCCGGGTCAGTCGCTTGAGGCGTCGTTTTTCGGACCAGTCCTTGATTTTCCGGGAGACCCCGATGTGGTCGTCGTCGGGGATGAGGACGGTAAAGCGACCGGGAAGCGAAAGCTCGGAGGTGGCCCGGGGCCCTTTGGTGCTGATCGGCTCTTTGGTAATCTGAACCAGGATTTCCTGATTTTTCTTCAGTCGATCCTGGATGGGCACGAATTTGCGTGGCGGACGTCTTTTCTCATCTTCTTCTTCGTCTTCGTCCACATCTTCAAAAAAACGTTCGTAGTTCGAAGCGGCCTCGGACACATCGCTGGCATGCAGGAAAGCGCTTTTTGGGGTGCCAATGTCAATAAACGCGGCCTGCATACCGGGAAGCACCGCATTGACGATGCCTTTATAGATGTTCCCGACCATGCGTTCGCTTTCGGGCCGTTCGACCAAAATTTCTACAAGACGTCCGTCCTCCATAATGGCAATGCGTGTTTCGTGCACCGCGATGTTGAGGATAATTTCTGTACGCACAATTTTTTTCTCCATAAATAAATAGTCACCGCAGAGATGTGAAGTCACGCGTAAAAAACGTCAATGATTTTCTCATTTCTGTGTTTTGGTTTGGCGCGGAACACGTTCCGTGAAAATGGGAAAGTGAGAAAGTGGGAAAGTGGGAGGTCTCACCGTTTCACTTTTTTTCCTCTGCGGTCTCCGTGATCTCTGCGGTGCAATGCTACGTAAAGGGGATTCGTATGATTTTCTTCAAAGGACTTGCATTGGGCTGTGTTTGCAGCCGTCTCGTTCGATATAAAGTCCCGTACGGGTGATTTTGAGAGCGCGTATCCGGTCGGAAGGCCAGCCCAAAAGATGTTCCAGGAGTTCCATGGGGCGAGGGCTGGTCTGCTGGCCGAGTGTGAGCCTCATGCTGAGCAACTCGGGCCTATAGGTAAGCTCCCGGATGCCGGGGAGGATGTCCACATCCCTGATCCCTTTTTTGGTTGTCCGGTGCAGGATTGCACTGGAAGCGGTTAGAAGGGTCTCGACGGCTCCTGTAAGTTCCACGTCAGGGGGGAGCGAAACGCCGTACGCGGCCGCATTGATGGCGGCATTGAGCGCAAGCGTTTTTCCAAAGATGGGCTTGGCGTCCACGATCCGAAGACCGGGAGGAAAATCCTCGTTCAGGCTCGCCACGATGTCCCAGGGATACGGTTCGGAAAGCTGAAGATCCACGTATTCCGCGAGGCTCTCAATCCCCAAAGCCAAAGGAGGACCGAACGAGGCCTTGGGATGCGGATGAAAGCCCTGCGAATAAGCGATGGGAATCCGGGCCTGCCGGATGGCGCGGTCGAAGGCACGGGTTACATCGAGATGCCCGATGAAGCGCATTTCACCCTCCTTGGCGTACTGAAGCCGTACCTTCGTGCCAGCCATCGAGGGGGCGGCGGGGCTTCTTCGCTTTTTTTGCCTTCTTCCGTAACGCGATTCCGTCGGACCGGTGCCCCCCTCTCCCGCACCGGATTTTACCGCGGAGGGCGCTGAGGTCGCAGAGCGTTCCCCGATTTTCTGTTTCTCCGCGTCCTCCGCGTTCTCTGCGGTAAAATGTTTCTTCACGAATTTCCGGTCGAAGCCCAAATCCCGGATGCCGCACTCGGTGCAAGCTTCTGTCCGGCAATCCGGCGTAACCTGGGCGCGGGCGGCCTTCTCCCGTTCCCGGAGCAGAAAATCGGACCGAATGCCGGAGTGGATGATCTCCCAGGGAAGCGCGTGGCCGAACGTGCGGGGGCCGAGCTCATCATCGAGCGTGATGCCGGTTTCATCGAGCGCACTCGTCCAGCGTTCAAAATCGAAATGTTCGCTCCATTCGTCGAACTTGGCTCCTTTTTCCCAGGCCCGGTAAATCACACTGCCGATCCTCCGGTCGCCCCGGGCAAGAAGCGTTTCGATGCCGGTGACCTCCGGATCCCGCCATCTCAGATGCACGCTCTTTCGGGGGATATGCTTGCTGAGGTAGCGGCATTTGTCCCGGAGGGAGGAAAGCGAATCCTGCGCATCCCACTGGAATGGAGTGTTCGGCTTGGGAGAAAAGGGAGATATGGAAACGTTGAGACTTTTGCCCCCGTGACCGCGCGCGATCTTGGCCACCTTGCCCACCAAATCCACGATGCCGTCCAGGTCTTCGTACGTTTCGGTGGGCAACCCGATCATAAAATAGAGCTTGATGAGATTCCAGCCTTTTTCGTACGCGATCTTTGCGGCGCCGAGGAGATCGTCTTCGGTCACGTTCTTGTTGATGACGTCGCGCAGGCGCTGTGTCCCGGCCTCCGGCGCGAAGGTGAGGCCACTCTTTCGGACGCGGCTCACCGCTTCGGCCAGTCCCACGGAGAAGGCGTCCGGCCGGAGAGAAGGCAGGGAGATGGCCACGCGCTGGGCGGCGAATCGGTCGTTCAGTTGATCCACCAACGTGGCGATGTCGCTGTAATCCGAGGTGGAAAGGGAAAGCAGGGAAAGCCCGTCCAATCCCGTGGCCGCCAAGGCGGCTTCCGCTTGAGCGGTGATCTCGGAGACGGGGCGCTCCCGCACCGGACGATACCGCATCCCCGCGCTGCAGAAGCGGCATCCCCGGCTGCATCCCCGCATGATTTCGATGGAGAGGTGATCGTGCGAGACGTCGATGAGTGGCACGATGGGCTTTTCGGGATAATGCTCCGGCGAAAGTGTCTGGAGAATTCGCGCCTGAACCACGGGTGGAACGCCTTCCTCCGTGGGGGCGATGTCGGTGAACGTGCCGTCGGATGCGTAGGTCGCCTCGTAGAAAGCCGGCACATAGACGCCCTGAAGATCCGCCAGCGCGCGAAGTGTCTCCCTCCGCGTGCGATTTTTCCCTCGACTCTCCTTGACCGCCTCGATGATCTCGCCGATGGCCTCCTCGCCGTCTCCGACGAGGAAGGCATCAATAAACGGAGAAAGCGGTTCCGGGTTAACCGCGCACGGCCCTCCGGCCAGGATCAGCGGCATCTCCTCCAACCGGTCCGCCGAACGTAGCGGAATGCCCGCGAGGTCGAGCATATTGAGGATATTAGTGTATGTCAGCTCGTAGTGCAGCGTGAAGCCGACGACGTCGAATTCCGTGAGCGGCCGGGCGGTCTCCAAAGAAAAGAGCGGGATGCCCCGCTCTCTGAGCCGCGCCTCCATGTCCATCCATGGGGCGAAGACGCGTTCCGCCAAGGCATCGTCCCGTTGGTTGATGAGGTGATAGAGAATCCCGAAGCCCACGTAAGATTCCCCGATATCATACAGGTCCGGGAAGGCCAGCGCCACCTGCAGCGCCACGTCGTCGGGATCTTTCCGAATCGCGTTCGGCTCGTTGCCGAGGTACCGGCCGGGCTTGGCCACCAGTGGAAGAATGGTTTCTATCTCTGTTTTCAGAGAATTCATTTCGGTTTTTTCATTCCGCAATCTGCAAGGCCTGTCTGTTTTGCTCCAACAGACTCAGCCTGTGGGCGGGAAGCACGGGCTTCAGGCTTTCGGAGAGGGTGGAGAGCGAGACCAATCCCGTGATCCGGGCGACGGCTCCCAGCATGACCATATTGACGATTCTCGGATTGCCGAGCTTTTGGGCCAGTTCGCTGGCTGCTACCGGGATGACATTGAGATCGTCGCGACTCGGTGAAGAGACGATAAGCGAGCGATTGAAAAAAAGCCGGCCGTTCGGGCGCACCCGGCTCTCAAACCGGAGCAGGGAAGGCTCGTTGAGCACGATCAGGATATCGGGTTCCTCTACGATGGGGGAGGCGATCCGCCGGGTGGATACCACCACGGAGGCATGCGCCGTTCCGCCCCGCATCTCGGCGCCGTACGACGGGAAAAAGGTCACTTCCTTCCCCTCCATCATCGCCGCATGCGCCAGCAGCGTACCCATAAACACAATCCCCTGACCGCCATGTCCGGCAATAAGCACCTGGGTATCCGGAGATCTTTCAGTTTCAATGCCCATAGGATTTTCCTTCTTTGAGAACCCGGTGATCCTTACGCACCAGTTATCAGTTCCCAGTAATCAGTGATCAGTCATCAGAACCTACGCCCCTTTGATCTCCCCGAGCGGATAATACGAAGCCATCTCCTTCTCGATCCATTCCATGGCCTGCAGGGGATTCATCCTCCAGTTGGTCGGACACGTGGAGAGCACCTCGACCAAGGTGAACCCCGCTCCCTGCATCTGAAGCTCGATGGCTTTTCGGATGGCGCGCTTCGTCGCGCGCACATGCTTTGGAGAGGTAATGGTCGTGCGGGTCAGATAAACGGCTCCCTCGAGAGAACTCAGCAGCTCGCATACGCGCAGAGGAAACCCGTCCCGCTTGGCGTCCCGTCCGCCGGGCGTAGTGGTCGTTTCCTGACCGATCATAGTGGTGGGCGCCATCTGTCCCTGGGTCATGCCATACACCGCATTGTTGACGAAGATGACCGTGATGCACTCCCCCCGATTGGCCGCGTGGATCATTTCGGCGGTGCCGATGGCGGCCAAATCCCCGTCGCCCTGATAGGAAAGCACCACGTGGTCGGGGAGCACGCGTTTGATCCCGGTGGCCACCGCCGGGCCTCTGCCGTGCGCCGGTCCGACCATATCCCATTCGAAATGATCTTCCAGCCAGATGGCGCAGCCCACCGGAGCCAGTCCGATGGTTCGTTCCCGAATGCCGAGCTCGTCCACGACTTCGGCGAGAACGCGGGCGACGATGCCGTGGCCGCATCCGGGGCAATAGCGGAAGGGGATATCCGACAGACTTTTGGGACGCTGGAATGTGCGCTTGCGAGTTTGGGTTGGGGGGGGCATGACAATTCCTTCTTGGCAAAGTCTGCGAAATCTGTGTCATTCCTCAATGGCCGCGAGACAGCAATCTATTTCCCTTTTGAACCCGAAATAGGTGTCAGGAAGGTCATTCATCAGAGGTTCCAATTTGGCCTCGTCCAAAAGGAAACCATACGTATGCGCAAAAAAATGACGAAAGAACAAATACTTACCTACTTTATCCGCTGTTCCCTTTTTTATGACCTTATGCTCAACAGCCAAGTTTAGCAAGTCCTTATGCCACGTCGAGGTGTTGGGTATGGGTATCTTTCTGTGCATCAGGATTTGCTTCAGAATGTTCTCCATCCCAGTATAGATGTTTTGAAGGTATGCTCCTATTCCCACAATAACCACGAGTTCTTTATTGGGTTTGTCTTTCACCTTTTCCAACTCGATCAAAACCGTTGCGATATTTTCTATCTCTGCAAGCACTTTTTCTTTTACGCTAGCCATACAATACTACTCCATCTCTTTCTATCAGTTTATTAAATAAACAATCTTTGCTCAAATCAACGACATCCACAGGTTTGGGTAAATCCCTGTATAGCTCCCAACAAAAATCGAAGAATAACTCAGGAGCGATACCTTTCACGCCTACGTCTATATCTCTTGCATCCGCTTTTTCTTTCGACGAACCGAAGAGTATAACTTTGGCCAATTTGTATTTTCTCGCGTGTGCGAGCAGGATGCGCCTATCATTTGTGGAGATCATCGCGGGAGCGTGGGAATGTGATGAATGCTGTTCCTCTGCCTTTGTACCTATATACTCATTGTACCTTCGTTGACGATTGCTCCAAAACGAGGCGGGAATGCCCAACACCCTTTCAAACTGAATGGCCGTCTCCGGTGTGATGACGGTTTTCCCTTTGATAATTTCATGGATGGCCTTCTTCGGTCTGCCGGTGCGTTCAGCCAATTCAGCCTGAGACATCCCTTTTTCTTCCAGCACGTCTTCTAAGGTTCCACCCGGATGAGAGACGGTCTCCGGCCTATACTCATTGACGATTCTACTTGCCATGATAGTCCTCTACCTCAAGAATTTTGATCGCTGTAACCAGCCTCAAATCCAGCCAGCCGTTTTTTGAATACGGCAACGGATCTCCCAAAGGCTCGAAAATTAGTCTATATGGTTGATCGAGATCTAT
>JAUWMS010000198.1 GCA_030613045.1 Candidatus Latescibacterota bacterium
GTCTTCGCCCTTCCGCAGATAGAGATAAGCCTTCCCCTCTGCCGCCTTCCAGGATTCATCCTGCCTGTCTTTGAACTCTAATTTGTATTCGTACTCGAAGTACGCTTCGCGCTCCTCTTGGTCGTCGGCAATGATCTCCTCCCAGCGGGTGAGCACAAGTGGCGTTTTCTCGGGATCGGAGAGGATGCGATCGAACAAATTGGCGGTGAACGTACGCTCGCGCTCCGAATTCCACGGCGTGGAGAACGCATCCTCGTACACAAGCGCATCGGACGGATCGGGCTCAAAGAGGAAATCCTCGCTCAAACCGTCCATATAATCATCCACGTTCAGCGCATAGTCGTACACCGTCTTGAGATTGATCAGCACGTTCCCCGGAGCGATGCCGCGGGAGAGCAGCCGATACGGCCGGAGTTTTTCCGGCTCCTCAGGAGCTCGAGTGGAAAAAGGGTACTCGCATCCCAGAATGCCCATCAGCAGCAGCATCCACGCGGCAACGCCAAAACCTCCAAACGGTTTGATCGAATCGAACACTTTTTTGCGCCCCCATTCTAACCTGCGGTGATCTCCCACAAATCACTACTCACCAATCACCAATCACCAGCCCTTTCAGGGCCTCATCCAAAACGAAAAGGAACCGGCGTAAAACTGAGCAGGAACACCCCGATGGCCACGTACCCGATCAGTCGCCTCCGGGGATCCAGCGGCTGGTACATATTGTATGGCGGCGGATGTTTCATCCCCAATACCATCAACAACAAAAACGCCCACACGAACCATCCCGGCCAAAGAATTCCTATGGGAAGCAACGCAATCAGCGTCATCTTCCCGATCAGACGATGCCGCGACCCGAACAGGGCATAGATGACGTGCCCTCCGTCCAATTGCCCGATGGGAAGCAGATTGATCGCGGTCACAAACAAGCCGATCCAGCCCGCAAAAGCCACCGGATTGAGCATCACGTCGTAGCCCTCCGGGATGTGTCCGATCACCGCGTTCGAAAGAAAGGAAAACAGTAGCGAATTCCCCAGAAACAGCGCGCTCCCCTCCGTCGCCTCCGGCATCCGGATCACCTCGGACCGGGCCAATCCGATCATGGATACCACCACAGCCACCACAAAACCCGCCAACGGCCCCGAAGCGCCCATATCCACCAAGGCGTTCCGGTTCGGGATCGGCGACCGGAGCTTGATAAACGCCCCCATCGTTCCGATCATAAAAAGGGGCGGCGGCACCGGGATAAAATAAGGCAAGGTAGCCCGCACCCCCCACTGGCGGGCAGCGAGGTAATGCGCACACTCGTGCACCCCGAGAATCAGAAGCAGCGTAGCCGAAAACGGAATCCCCTTATGCAAAAGCTCCGGATGCGAGAACGGATTCACGCCCACCTGCATCGCGCCGGCCGCCATCGTCGTAATGATCGTACCCGCAAACAGGAGCACATTCACCCACGACCTTGGCTCCGGAGGCGGAGGCGCCATCCCCCACGGCTGAACCGGACGCCATCCCTGTTCGTAAGAATCCGAAATACCCGACTCCTTTCCTTACCGCCTTTGGCATTTTACGTTTTACGTTTTGCACTTTTCATTCTTCCCTGATGGATCATTGTTCTTCTCCGACCAACTCCAAAAAAACCTCCTCCAAGGACCGATGCACAGGCTCCACTTTGTAGATATCAGCACCCTGAGCCGCCAAAAAACGCACCACGTCCCCCGTGCGTTTGAGATCGTCCAACTCAACGGCTACCTCTTCCCCGCTTCTTTGTACGGATTTCACGAAGGGAAGCGCTCCGATCTCTGCCATCATCCGCTCGTTTTTGCCGCGAAGCCCCAGCCGCACGGTCGGACGACTCACACTGGCCCGAATCTCGTCCGGCCTTCCGCACGCGATCAATCGTCCCCGGTGAAGCACCCCAACCCTCGAACACAAGCGCTCCGCCTCGTTCAGATTGTGCGTACACAGAAAGAAGGTCTTGCCACTATCCCGCGCCATCGTCCGGATCGTCTCCCGAACCTCCCTCGTGCCGATGGGATCCAGCCCGGCCGTCGGCTCGGCGAGGAACACCATCTCCGGATCGTGCACCAACGCCCGCGCCATGGCCAGCTTCCGCTTCATCCCTTTCGACCACCGGGACACTCGCTCGTCGCCGCGATCCAACAATCCGATCCCGCGCAAAAGCTCGGTGATCTTCGTCTTTCGCGCCTCGCTCGGGAGGCCATAGATCCGAGCAAAATAACGTAAATTCTCCCGCGCGGACAGACGCTCGTACAACCCGTCGTGCTCCATCAACGCACCCGTCCGCTCGCGAATTTTATGGGACGCGGATCGAACATCGCATCCCAAAACCTGCGCGTCCCCCGAAGTCGGAGCGATCAACCCCAACAGCATCCGAACCGTCGTCGTCTTCCCCGATCCGTTCGGTCCGAGAAGCCCAAAGATCTCCCCCGGCTCCACAGCCAAAGTAAGCTCCCGAACCGCATCCCGATCCCCGAAGGAACGGGTCAACCCCTTCGTCTCCACCGCATAGTTCGATGCCATCAAACAACAATCACCTTGAACGAAAGGTCGAAATTTTTCGTTCTCTGAAGCACGCCAAAAAAGGAGAAGGTCCCGCTTCACGCTTTACACTTTACGTTTCACGTTTTCCGCTTCACCTTATCCCCAAGCACCTCCGCCAGCCGATCCTCATCCTGCTCCGAAAACCCCAAGTGCAAGTGCCGGCGCCATCCCTCCGCATACGCCCACGCCATCCCGGACATCCGGGCCACCTCCGCGGACATCTCCCGCATCGTATTCAGATACACATCGAGGCCCTGACTGACATCCAGCCAATCCTTCTGCGTTTTGTGACACGCCAGCATCGCCTCTTTTTCCGCCACCACATCCGAGATATCGACGGTAAACTCCGGCATCACCGGTCGTCTCAAGCCATCCTGAAGCCCATAGGGCAACGCGTGATACAGGAAACAGTCCCCGGTGACCGGGGACCTCGGCGGATCGGTCTCGAAATTCCGCATCCCTTTACAAAACAAGCCGGTAACCACCAGACGACTCGTATTCTGATGATCCTCCATATAATCGTCCGGGGAGGGCGCCAGCACGATCTCCGGACAAACCTCCCGAAGAACGGCGCCCACCTTCGCCGTCAGTTCCGGCGTATAATACACCTGAATATCGTCCACAAGACCGGGATGATACGTGGCCCCGATCAAGGCCGCCGCGCGGTCAGCCTCCTTGCGCCTCAGTGCAACGATCTCTTCGCGGTCATGCTGAGCCGTCCCACACGACCCGTTCGCCACCGTCATAATGTGCGGCTCGTATCCCGCCTCCTTCAACAGAATCAGCGTGCCCGCCATCATAAATTCCACGTCGTCCGGATGCGCCCCGAACGCAAACACACGCTTCGTATCGCTCATAGGTCTGTCCTTACGTTTCACGTTTTACGTTTTACGAATCACGTTTCACGAGGGATGCTCCGAAAACGCTGCTTCTTTCGAAACCAACTCTCCAATGCACATCCACTCCCTCCAACCTATTCAACGATCCGGTATCGAAGCAGCATAGAAAAACCCGCAGCCCGTCCCCGCCAGTTCATCTTTTTCACCTTACCCTATTTCCGTCTCAGCCATCACCCAGCATCCAACAGGGTGTTCTCTGCGCTCTCTGCGTCTCTGCGGTGCAATCCGATTAACGCATCCACAAAACTCCGAATCCCAAAGAGCTTGCGCCGCACATCCGACCAACTCCGAATGGCCCAAACCATGCGCATCATCTGTCTCGGCCTCAGGTAGAACGCCCGCAGCCCTTCGTCAATCAGAGCATCCATCTCCTCCTTGCTCAACTGTGGGTAATCCAACAGCGTCACCTGCTCATACTTCTCGCTGACCCACTCCCTCCAGTCCTTCGGAACCAGATAGCCCCGTTCCTTCGCCCAATCATACATCTCCGTGCCCGGATACACGCAGATCCCCGAAAATTGCACCGTATCCAGGGGCAGGGACCGGGCAAAATCAATCGTGGCGCGCGCCGACTCTCGGGTCTCCCCCGGCGCTCCGATCATAAAACAGCCGTGGATCACAAATCCCAGATCGTGCGCACGCTCCGCAAACGCCCCGGACTGCTCCAATGTGATTCCCTTCTTCACCGCATCCAGCGCCGCCTGTGTGCCGAACTCGAACCCGGTCATCAGCATCCGACAGCCGGCCCGCTTCATCAGCGGCAGCAGCGAAAGGTCCATATCCACCCGCACGTTGCAGCTCCACGTCAGTTTCAATCCCCTCCGAAGCAGTTCCTCACAGACCCCCCGAACGTGCTCGGGCGAAGCCGCGAACGTGTCCGTCTCGAACATAATCTCCTGAATTTGGGGAAACAATTCCAGATCGCGCACCATCTCATCCACCACCAACTCCGGATCGCGCATCCGCAGCCTGTGCCCCTCCATCAGCGGCACATCCCGGCAAAACGTGCAGCGTCCGAAGCAGCCCCGGCCCGAAAGCAACGTCAGAAACGGGAACCGCTTGCCTGCGTCTCGATACCATTCCGGCCGAATGTGATGCCAAGCCGGGAACGGAAGTTCGTTGACATCGAGAGGCGCCCGATCCGGCGTAGTGACCACTTCCCCATCTCGCTGATAACAAAGCCCCTCCGTCTCCTCCAGCGGCTTCCCGTCGGCCAGATCCCTCAGCGTGTAATCGTATTCCCCCCGCGCAATCCCATCCACCATCCCGTCTGACAAAGAAAACGTATCCTCCGGAACCGCCGTCCCATGCGGCCCGATCAGCACGGTAAGCGGATCGCCCGTTTCCTTGGCCAGTCCCGCGTAGGATACATCGTTGTAAATCGAAGGCGTGGTCGTATGCAGCACCACCATCTCCGGCTGAAACCGTTCGAGCGTGCTCCGCACGTCCTCCCGCTTCAAATTCAAGGCCGCGCCGTCCACAAAAGCAACCTGATGCCCGGCCTCCTCCAACACCGCCGTAGCGATCAACATCCAGTCCGGATGCCGCTGCACCCGCCCGCGGGACTTCGTCGCCCACCGCGCTGAACGACAGAAGTCATCCACATACGGAGGATTTAACATCAACACCTTCACGATGCGCCTTTCTCCAAAGAAGAACCGCCACAAAAAAAATGCGTCCAAGCACCAATAACCAATCACCAGCCTTTATGAGCAAACTGCGGGAAAGATAACATGTTCTCAACCGTTTGTCAATATCTTTTGCATCCCTCCCTCTCAGATATTTCTTATTCCCAAACCATCCTCTTCCCCCCGATCATCGTCCTTTCCACCCAGGTCTCCAAAATCCGCTCCGACAGATCGAAAAAAAGGGAAAAAACCTTTGACTTACCGGACGGCTTTCGTTATACTTGGACAACTTAGAAAAGGCAATGAATAATGAGCGATGAGCAATACCCTTTTCCCCCCCCCTGAATTGGGGTGGTTGGGTGGGGTATTGTTCATTGCTCATTGTTCATTACAACATAATGCCTTTCACTTCAAAAGCCAAGGAAAATCGGCTTCCAAATCTCGGAGGAAACGGTGAACCTGAAAGTAGGCATCGCAGGCTTACGGCGGGGGCGTTCGTTCTACAACGTTTTCCGCCATCGAAAAGACAGCGAAGTGGCGGCCGTATGCGACGTGGTTGAGGAGCGCACCGAAGCCTTCGCGCAGGAACACCACATCCCGAAAGCCTATACGGACTACGGGGAGTTTTTGAAGGAGGATCTGGACGCGGTGGTCGTGGCTACGCCGCTTCCTTTTCACGCGGAACACGTCATCGCCGCGCTGGAGAGCGGGAAACACGTGCTCAGCGAAGTCCCCGGGG
>JAUWMS010000278.1 GCA_030613045.1 Candidatus Latescibacterota bacterium
GTGGTGACGCCAGCGCTGCACAGTTGTGGGGAAGGGGAGCAGATCGGGGTGCGCGGACCGTATGGGAATGGGTTTCCCATGGAGGATCTGGAAGGACAGGATGTCGTGGTTGCGGGCGGAGGTTTCGCGTTTACCACGCTACGGTCGCTGGCCAATTATATCCTGCACGAGGAGAATCGGGCACGCTTCGGGAAGCTGACGATTCTGGTTGGGGCGCGCGATCCGGGAGAGTTGATCTATAAGGAGGATTTGAAGCGGTGGGAACAGCGGGACGATGTGACGTTGGTGGTGACGGTGGATAAGGGAGATGAGGGATGGATCGGCCGGGAGGGGTTTGCCGCGCCGGTGCTCAAGGAAACGGGCCCGTCCGCGAAGGATGCGTACGCGGTGGTGTGCGGCCCTCCGATTATGATCAAGACCTGCATTGCGGTGCTGTTCGAGTTGGGCTTTCCGCCGGAGCGGATATTAAATTCCCTGGAGATGCGGATGAAGTGCGGGATCGGCATGTGCGGACGGTGCAACATCGGGGGGAAATACGTGTGCAAGGACGGGCCGGTGTTTACGTATAAGGAGTTGTTGGGGATGCCGAGGGAATACTGAGGATTTCGGATTTCGGATTGGGGATTTCGGATTGAAAAATCGGTCTGCCGTAATTTCCTTCTTCCTCTCGTTGCTACGCTCCGTGTCACTTGGCTCAGGATGCAGGGAGGCGGAGCAGATCGCGCGGTTTTTTCGACGCCCCTTTGAGGGGTACTATAGTTAGAAAATTATCGTGGAGGGAACGTCATGAAGGTTTGCGATTTCTCTGTATTGATTGAGAAGGACCAAGACGAGTATTATATTGCCACAATCCCTTCCCTCAGGAGCTGCTATCCACAGGCTCGGACGCTGGAGGAGCTTTATCCACGCATAAAGGAAGTCATTGCACTTTGTCTAGAAGAAGAGCCGGCACCGGCGCCGATGGAATTTGTCGCGCTTCAAAGAGTTGGGGTGGCTGTATGAGTCCGAGAATGCCGACCATCACAGCTAAAACCATGATAAGCTTTCTGGAACATTTGAGGTTTCAGCAAGTGCGTCAAAGAGGAAGCCATCGTTTTTTCAGACATTCGGATGGCAGAACGGCCACTGTGCCTGATCACCGCGGTGAAGATTCAGGAGGAGGCATCACAGGCAAGATTTTGAGAGATGCTGAAGTCACACGCGATGATTTTTTGGAATGGTATTGAGTCCCTTGTTTTCAAGACGAGGTGTTTGAAGAAGCGGAGGTATCTTCTCGTTCCTATGCTCCTACGTGGGAATGCAGATTTGACGCTCCGCGTCACCAAACTGGAATGGCGGATATGGAGGAGGACGTTCAAGATTGGAGAAAGTTAGATACTTAACGATGATTAAAATTTGGATTTAAGGTGCGAGATGCGAATACAATCCCCTGTTATGAGAGTGTCCAAAAAATATTTTATTCCCATTGCTATCTTGCTGTTAATCGGTGTTGATCAAATCTCTAAGTATTTTGTTCAAAGCAAGTTAGAAATCGGTGAAACAGCCTTTATGCTAAAAGGCGGATTCGGAATAACATATGTTATTAATGATGGATCCAGTTTAGGATTTCTTTTAGCATGGAAGGGGATTCGTCCCCTCGTTGTAGTAGCATTAATACTCGTTCTGTTTTTCGTATGTTTTGGGTACAGGTTTTATGTTCATAAGTATCGCGAAAGCAGGTACATCAAGTTAGCCTTGATATTTGTGGTAGGGGGTGGGATAGGCAATTTGATAGACCATGCGGCATTGGGTTATGTAAGAGATTTTTTAGCTTGGCCTGGTCCGGGAACCCCAAATTTTGCGGACATTTTCGCTTCTTTGGGACTATGTTTGCTCTTAATCGGACTCATAAAGAATCCGAAAACCAACCGTAATTTACTTTGTATAAAATCGTTAAGAGAAGAATTGAAGGATATAAGGGCATTTTTCTTTTTTGTGCGAAACGATATAGCCAATCTCTTTTTGGAGAGGAAAGGAGAAGGCGCAGTTCGAAATCGAGGTGGATGAAGCGCCCCGGTACATTGTCCTGGAAAGGGGAATCGCGAGACAGATTGATCACTTGGCTGCCCGGAGAAAAGTTTCCTCAGAAGTTGTAGTTAATGATTGGTTAAAAGAGAAGTTGTTGGAAACCGTAAGTTAGGAGGATGTGTATGCTTACGCTTGAGAAGGAAATTGAGGAGAGCTTGCACCTGTTGGAGCCTTCTATAAAGCCGAGAGAGGGCATCGTGAACCTTCTTTTGGAGAAGGCGCGAAGGAATTATGTGAAATATCGTCTCATAGATGAGCGATTTCATCACAAGTATCGTATCGCATTTGAGATGTTCAAGAACAGCGCAACCATGCGCGAACCCTCCTTTGAAGTGGAGCAGGATTTCTTTGATTGGGATATGGCAATCACTGGGATGGTGGATATGGAGGAGGAAGTTCAGAAATTGGAGAACATCAACTGGCGATGAATTCGGTCCATTCGATCCACGAAGAGCTGATGAAGCTACGCAGCGATCCAGGCTTCTTGCGCATCGAGGTTTTGGATCATACCCGGCATATTATAAAAGCCCGTCTCTATTTTGACAGCGATCTTTTCATCCAGGTTTACAGAAATGACAAGACGGATGTAACGAATTTCCTGCTGATGTATGGAGGAAGGCGCATATATGCTCGTGATGAGAAATGGAGCGTCTGGCATAGGCATCCTGTGGATCGTCCTGATAGTCACGATTTTTCGCCAGAGGGACAAAGAGAAGTAGGGTTCCGTGAGTTTATCGTGGAGGTATATGCGGTGCTTGAGGGGTTGTCGTTACTATGAATTTTTTTTCGTTCCCACGCTTCCCGTCCCTAACCGAACCGTAAGAAGATGCCGTATAGTACGACAGCAGAGCAGATTTTCCATCACCCATCACCAAAACCCAAAAAATGATCCCAGAACCTCAAAAAACCAAAGGCCATCGCGGACGCCTGCGTGAGCGGTTTATGAAGTCGGGTGTGGAGGGATTTCACGATTACGAGATCGTGGAGTTGCTGCTCACGCTGGGCACGCCCCGCCGGGATTGCAAGCAGCAGGCCAAGGACGCGATCAAGCGGTTCAAGACGCTCAGGGGCGTGTTCGAGGCTTCGGCGGGGGAGCTTCAGGAAATCGAGGGAATCGGGCCGCACAGCGCGTTCGGCATCCGGCTGGTGCAGGAGGTGGCGCGGAAATTTCTCAAGGAGCGGATTCTGGAGCGGCCCATCTACACTTCCTCCAAAGAGGTCTTCGAGTATCTCTATCACGCGATGCGGGGCCTGAAGAAGGAGACGTTCAAAGTCCTTTTCTTAGACGCGAAAAATCGGGTGACCGAGGAGGAGGATCTGTTTGAAGGCACGCTGAACGTCAGTTCGGTGTATCCTCGTGAGGTGGTAAAAAGCGCGCTTGGGCACCACGCGGCTTCCTTGATTTTCGTGCACAATCATCCGTCGGGGACTCCAGATCCCAGCAGTAGTGATCGGGAGATTACGCAGGATCTGGTGTTTGCGGGAAGTATTATGCAGATCAAGGTGCTGGATCATATCATCATCGGGGACAATCGCTATTTCAGCTTTGCGGATGAGGGCTTGATCGAGGAGTATGAGGGGCGTTTTTTGAGGATGAAAAGGAAATAGCCTTTCAAAAATTGCCAGGATTTCAAAGATTTCAAAGATTGCCTGAACGTCCGGCACCCCAATTTCCTCTCGTTCCCACGCTCCTGCGTGGGAACGCAGATTTGGCGCGTTGCGTCACCAGGCTAAAGCTCGAGTTGGGACCGTGCAAAGAATTTTTGCCGGTTCAGCCACTTGCAAAAGCCCGAAAAACAAGGGGAAGCAACTCCGCTCGCAACGACAAAACGACTTTATTATTGTCATTGCGAGGCACAAAGTGACGAAGCAATCTCATCTGAGGATAGTTTTGCAAGTGGCTCTGTTGTTCGGAATTCAGGCTTTAGCCTTTCATTCTGCGGGGGGGGGGGCGGGCCCCCAACTGAGAGGCTGAAGCCTGAATTCCGATAGAAAAAAACGCAGTCTCTTCGTGCAAATTACGTAAGAGGAGGCCGTATTTTGTCCATCAACTATTGTTTCCGGGAGGTTCGAAGATTATGAAAACTTATACAAGGTCAGGCTGGGGATTTCTGCTGCTCGTCTTGTGCGTTATCGTGATGGGTTTGGGAAATGCGCAGGCCGATCCGAAGACGCACATTGTCTTCTGGACGTGGAACCGGCACGATATGGACGTGCGGAATGCGCTCTTCGAGCAATTTGGGAAGGATCACCCGGAGTTGGACGTGGAGCTGGTCATCCACGCGGACCGGTATCAGGATATGCTGAAACTGGCGTGGGATGCGGACAGGCCCCCGGATGTATTTCAGACGCCGGCGAACGCGCTTTTGGCGCAGCAGGTGGAGGCGGGATGGCTGATGCCGCTGGATCGCTGGATCGCGCCGGAGCTCAAAGCGCGGTTTATGCCGGGTATATTGAGGAATTACGTTTCGATGATCGGGGATCGGGCCTATGCCGGGCCTACGAGCCTGCTGACCGCCAAGCTGTTCAACAATACGACGCTGTTCGCGAAGGCCGGGCTGGACCCGGAGCGGCCGCCGAAGACGTGGGGGGAACTTCGGAGTTACGCGGAGCAGATCACCAAAGCCGGGAAGGGGCGGTTTTTCGGGTTTGTGATCGGGGCCAAGGATCCCTGGGTGTAGGTGATGAGCGCGACGTGGATGGCTTCCACCGCGGGCGGCTTCCCCTTCGATTATCGAACGGGGCGGTTCCACTATAATTCTGAGCCGTATAAGCAG
>JAUWMS010000187.1 GCA_030613045.1 Candidatus Latescibacterota bacterium
AGGAGGAAACCCAAAAACTTCGGCCAAGGGATGTCTATGTTTTTCTGACATAGGCGACACAGCCCAAAAGAGAGTGTCGCCCTATTGGTTGCTCCAATTGGAGTGGTAGAATTTTGTCCGTCTGACAGGGTTGGAGAATGCTCCGAGCTTGCCGTTTCACGGTCAAGCCTTCTTTTGAAGCCGCACAAAACGCCGCTTTCCCGCCTTCAGCACCTCCCCTCCCTCGATTGCCACCTCTTGATCCGGATCGGCCACGCGCTGTCCATCTATGCTCACCGCGCCCTGTTGGATCAAGCGCCGGGCTTCGCTGTTGGAGGCTGCCAGCCCGCTCTCCTTCACGAGCTTCACAATCCAGATCGCGCCGCTTTCCGGCACCACGTATTCCGCGATGTCCTCCGGGATCCCTTTCTTCTGCACCTCGACCTGAAACCGCTGCTCCGCCTCTTGGGCCGCGGGCTCGCCGTGGTACATCGCCACGAGTTTCCGCGCCAGCCGTTTTTTGACGTCCATCGGAGAGATCGTTGGATCGTCCAGATCCCTCCGCACCGCGCGAAGGTCCGAGGCCGGCACATCCGTCGCCAGCTCGAAATAGGGGGTTATCATCTCGTCGGAAATGGACATGGTCTTGCCGTAGATTTGCCCTGCCGGCTCGTTGATGCCGATGTAGTTGTCGAGGCTCTTGCTCATCTTTTCCGTGCCGTCGGGGCCCACCAGAAGCGGCATTGTGATGACCACTTGAGGTTCCTGCCCATACTCCCGCTGCAGATCCCTTCCCACGAGCAGATTGAATTTCTGATCCGTGCCCCCCATTTCCACGTCGGCCTCGAGCGCGACGGAGTCGTACCCTTGTACGAGCGGATACAAGAACTCCATCATCGTGATGGGCTTGCCCTGTTGGTACCGATTGTAGAAATCGTCCCGCTCCAGCATCCGCGCCACAGTGTACCGGGCCGTGATGCTCAATACGTCCTCGAACGTCAGCGGTGCACACCAGCGGCTGTTGAAATCCAACACGGTCTTTTCAGGGTCTAAAATTTTGAATATCTGGTGTTTGTAGGTCTCCGCATTTTGAAGCACTTCTTCCTTGGACAACCGCCTCCGCGTCTTGTTTTTTCCGCTGGGATCGCCGATCATGCCCGTGAAATCCCCGATCAGAAAGATCACCCGATGACCCAGATCCTGGAATTGCTTCAACTTCCGTATGGATACGGTGTGGCCGATGTGGATGTCCGGGGCCGTGGGATCGAAGCCCTGTTTGATGGTCAGCGGCGTATTCGTTTGGATGGCACGTTCTAACTTGCGGACCAGTTCGTCCTCGGAGATGATCTCCTCCGTGCCCCGCCGGATGATGTCCATCTGTTCGTTCAAGCTCAGCATCATGTTCTCCTCCCGTGGAATAGAAAAGTCAGCCACTTGCAAAAGCCCGAGAAACGAGGGGACGCAACTCCGCTCGCAACGACAAAACGATTTTATTATTGTCATTGCAAGGCACAAAGCGCCGAAAAAAACTTATTTGAGGAACGTTTTGCAAGTGGCTCTTGTGAAGAGAATATAAACAGAATGCGCCCGCTTCGCAAGGATTATTTTGCTTCCTCCGGTTCAAGCCGGAAATGGAAGGGATGCCGGGCCGTCTCATCAGAGCGCGCACGCCGGAATAACTTTGTGCCTCTGTGCCTCAGTGCCTGAGCCGTACCTTTTTCACTTGACTTAGGCTAATAGAAAGGTTAAGTTTGAATCATTCGATTTCCTCTGTGCCTGATTTTTTGGTTGCGTTTTCGCCGCGCTATAGTCAAGCGCGGGAATAAATTCCCGGCGCACCGGTTGAGAACCCCTGTGAACAGGGCTAAGAAGTGCTCGCCTCGCGGAAATTAGCCCAATTTATTGGGCTTTGCTCAAGTAGCGGGGCGATTTATCGCCACGCGGAAGGTTAGCTCCTCTCCGGCAATTCGCGTTTGACACAGCACTAATAGAAGAGAAACTGGAAAGAGACCCCCATGCGAACCCTGTGTTACATCCTGATCATGCTGATGCTGAGCTTCTCCGCGACGTTTGGAGACCCGGTGGATATTGGCGATGCCGACGGGCAAAAGGTCGTGGAACTGGAGTCCATCTCCATCGGAGATGAGACCTTCCTCTCGGTGATGTCCATTGCCCAGGCCCTGGATGCCTCTTTGTACTGGGCGCAGCCCACCAAGAAGATGGTTCTGAAGTTGGGGAAGGATCGCGTGAAGGTGACCGCGTTCAACCCGACCGTAACGGTGAACGAGCAGACCTTCAATCTCCCCATAGAGCCGGTGATGGCGCACGGGGTCCTCTACGTTCCGGCCAATGCGTTTGTGCCCCTCATAGACCGTGTTTCGCCGGATCGGCTGAGCTGGGAGAAAAAGGACCGCCGGTTGATGCGTGTCGCGGAGGAGGAAAATATCTCCGGGCTGATCCTCGACGAGCGCGCGAACGGTACGCTCGTGATTATGGAGACCACCCGGCCTTTTCGGAAGGAAGATATCCAGGATACCACCACCGAACCCCGTTGGCTGCATCTGTCCGTGTATGGCGGCAAGCTCGATGCGGAGGAGTTCATTCGCGCCCAGCCGCACGGAGGCGTCCTGGAGATCGCGGCGTATCAATACGAACAGTCGGCCCAGGTTTCGCTCCGGCTCGCTTCGGACATCGGGGGGTACGAGGTCTATCCCACAGCGCATCCGAACCGCATTGTGGTGTTGCTGCGCAAACGGGAGAAAAAGCCCCCGGAAGCCCCTCCCGCGGAGGAGATCGTTTTCGACCGCAAGCGATGGACCTACCACACGATCATCGTGGATCCGGGACACGGAGGACGCGATCCTGGCGCAATCGGCCCCACCGGACTCAAGGAGAAGGACGTGGTCCTGGACATCGGACGCCGATTGGCCGATCTGTTGGAGAAAAAACTGAACGTGAAGGTGATGCTGACCCGGTCGTCGGATCGCTTTATCCCACTGAACGAGCGGGCGCGCATCGCACTGCGAAACGAGGGAACGCTGTTTGTAAGTATTCACACCAATGCAAGCCCCAAAAGAAAGGCCCAGGGTACGGAGACCTTTTTTCTCTCGGAAGCGAAAACCGAGGATGCGATGCGTGTGGCGCAACGGGAGAATGCTTCGCTTCAATATCAGGAGCCGGCGCCATTGGCTGACACGGAAAATTTTCAGATCGTGGAGGACATCCGCCTCGGCATGCTGTCCAACCAGTTTCTGAAGGAGAGCCAGGACTTGGCCGCGCTGATCCAATCGGAGTTGTCCCGCACGCTTCGGACGAAGAACCGAGGTGTCAAACAGGCCGGATTTTACGTGATGATGGGCACGGAGGCGACGATGCCGGGGGTTTTGGTGGAAGTGGCGTTTATTTCCAATCCGTATGAGGAGAAACTTTTGAAGCGCACGAGCTTCCGAAAAAAGGCCGCATCCGCCATCTTTGAAGGCATTAAAACGTTTAAGATGCGGAAGGAGCAGGGGATGGGGTATGGGGGGTAGCGGGGGAGTAAGGATGGGAGAAATTAACAATTGACCATTGAAAATTCACGATTTGCCATTCCTCTGGAGAAAGTGAGAAAGTGAGAAAGTGGGAAAGTGAGAAAGTGAGAAAGTGGGATACCATCGCCGAATTTCTCACTTGCACACGTTCACCCCATCACGCTTTCACGAGGGGCGAAGGAATAAGAGCATTTCGGAAATCATTTAATTTCTGACTCTTTCGCCTCTTGCGACGGCCTGAAATTTATCGGATAAACCTTTTACAAGAGCTTGGTAGAACAGACATTTCTGTCTGTTGCCTCTTTATGTCATCCAGCTCAGATTAGTCCGGTCAGACAAGAACGGCTAGACCTATGGTTACGCTTCTTAACGCTTGCGCGATGACTTCTATTTCATGACTTTTGCAAGAAGCGCTCTTAGTGGGAGAAAAATGGACGACAGACCCATCGGTGTGTTCGACTCCGGGATCGGGGGATTGACGGTGGTGGCGGAGATTTTCAGGCAATTGCCCGGAGAGCGGGTGGTGTATTTCGGGGACATGGCGCGCGCGCCGTATGGCACGAAATCGCCTGAGACGATCCGGCGATTTGCGCTGGAGGACTGTGCCTTTTTGCTGCAACATCGCGTCAAGGCCATCGTGGTGGCGTGCAATACGGCTTCGTCCGTTGCGTTGGACGCGATCAGCGAGAAATACACGCTCCCTCTCGTGGGTGGGAAATATATCAATCTCTCCGACCACGCCCGATACATCCACATCCGGGAACAACTCGATCTGCCCCTGATCGGGGTGATTCGTCCCGGCGCGAAAACCGCCGTACAAAGGACGCGGAGCGGGAAAGTGGGCGTGATCGGCACGGTGGGCACGATACGAAGCGGCGCCTATCAGCACGCCCTGGCCGCCTTAGACGACCAAGTTGAAATCTATGTCCAGCCCTGTCCGCTCTTTGTCCCCCTGGCCGAAGAAGGATGGGAGGATAAAGAGGCGACTTTTCTGATCGCCCAAGAGTATCTGAGGCCGCTGAAGGAGGCCCAGGTGGACGTATTGGTCCTGGGATGTACGCATTACCCGCTTCTGAAGCGCACCATCGGGAACGTGATGGGACCCGGCGTTGGGCTGACGGATTCCGCCGAGGAGACCGCCCGCGAGATCGCTTCCGTATTGAAGGACAGGGGCCTTTTGAACCCGTCGCATGCCGAACCGGAGCACGAGTTCTTCGTAAGCGACCTGCCGGCTCAATTCCGAAAAATGGGAGAGCGCTTCCTGGGACGAAGGTTGGAGCGCGTGTCCCGGATCACCCTGGTCGAGGAAATGGAATGAGAAATGGAATGAAAGGGAAAAGAGAAATGGCACTGCAAAGCCGCGAAGTTCGCAAAGAAAGACAAAGAAAGGACAGGCTAAGGTTAAGGTTAAGAAGAGAGGGAAGACGGGGCTGGCGGGTCTCAATCTTTGCCTTTGAAGTCCTTTGCGTTCTTTGCGTCTTTGCGGTGAGCGTCCTGTTTCCCCTTGCCTCCGTCTTCGCAAAAAAGAACGGCCCCACGGCCAAATTCACCATCGCCCGGCTGAAGTATTCGGGCGGAGGCGATTGGTACAACGATCCCTCCGTCATCCCGAACCTGTTGGACTTCCTCCGGGAGCATACCGCCATGGAGGTGGCTTCGGAGGAGGTTTCCGTGGCGATCTCCGACGAGGATTTTTTCTCGTATCCCCTGATCTATATGACCGGGCACGGGAACGTCTCCTTTTCGGAGGAGGAAGCGCGCCGGCTCAGGGTCTATCTCGAACGCGGGGGATTCTTGTACGCGGACGACGATTACGGCATGGACCGCGCCTTTCGGAGGGAGATCGAGAAGGTGTTTCCGGACAAAGAATGGTTGGAGATCCCGCTGAGTCACAGTATTTTTCATCACCCTTTCGAGTTCCCTCAGGGTCTGCCCAAAATCCACCAGCACGACGGCGGTCCTCCTCAGGCGTTCGGGATCTTTCACGAAAAACGTCTCATCGTGCTCTATACCTTCGAGACCAATATCAGCGATGGCTGGGCCTCCCCCGAGGTGCATCACGACCCCCGGGAAATTCGGGAGGTGGCGCTGAAGATGGGCGCGAACATCGTGGTCTGGGCGTTGACGCACTGAGAGATTTTGGCGGAATCATCAGGGCATTGCCCGGAGTTGCCTGTTCATGGGTTTCTGAGAACCGGCTGAAGCGCGAGCTCTAATCGGGGACTACCGCCTTGAGCCAACATCTGGCGAACTTACCGCTAACATAGCCCTGTGGTTAGACGGAACGCCTCATGTTTCATTGAACCAGACGTCCACGTGGCGTTCGGGATCGTACGGTTTGCCGACGATGTCGGGCCGCCCGTCTCCCGTCAGGTCTCCGACTTTGGCCTCGTGTGTGGGAATTCCCCGTTCGAAGAC
>JAUWMS010000127.1 GCA_030613045.1 Candidatus Latescibacterota bacterium
TTTCGTCGCGCGCAAATTGCGGAAGGGGAGCAGCCCCGAGCTGCACGCCAAAGGATCGCTCCCTTACATTCCCGATCCACGCACATCCGATGCCCGCCTCCCGAATCGCTTCCCGCACCCGATCCCGGTCCTCGGGGCCCACCACGATTAGCAGCGCTCCCGAGGAAATCACACCCAACGGATCCAATCCGAACACTTCGCACAGCATTCGGGATTCCTCCGAAAGCAACATCCGATCCCCGAAAAGCTCCATGCCCACCTCGGAAGCGGTCGCCAGTTCATGGAGACCGGTGGCCACGCCGCCTTCCGTGGGATCGTGCATGGCGTGCACGCGGGCGATATCGCACGCTATCATCGCTTCCCGCACCACGCTGATCCCCGGATCATACAAATAATTCCGGCATCGCGCCAGAAATTCAGGGGAATATTTCCCCTCGAGTTCCCCGGCTTTCTCGCGCGCGATGAGGGCGGTCGCTTCGATGGCCAATCCCTTGGTCAGCAGAATGGCATCCCCGGGGCAAGCCCCGTCGGACTGCACCAATCGCTCCTTCGTCACTTCGCCCATCATTTGTCCCACCAAGATGGGACGATCCAGCCCGTGCGTGATCTCCGTGTGTCCCCCGCACAGGGAGACCTCCAGCGCCGAGGCGGCCCGATAGAGCGAGGCAAAAACCGCTTCCGCCATCTGCTCATCGGCTCCTTCCGGAAGTAGCGCGGTACACAGAAACCACCTCGGACGCGCCCCCATCGTGGCCACATCGTTGGCGTTGACATGGACCACGTACCATCCGATCTCCTCGGTGGCAAACGTGACGGGATCGGTCTTCACCACAAGACAGGTCTCCCCGAAGTCAATGACCGCGCAATCCTCCCCGATTTTCGGGCCGACCACCACCCGATCATCGAGCCGTTGATAGGTATCCAGAAGTCTGGACAAGACGCCCTGGGGAAGCTTGCCTACGGGAAAGGGAGAGCGCGGCATGGGGGATCCTTTCTATTTTCATTGCGCGGCACGAAGCGCCGAAGAAATTTCACTGAGAAACGTTCTGCAAGTGGCTCCGTGGACGAAATATAGCGATTCTTTTCGATGCTGTCAACAATAATCTGACTTTTGAAGATCAAGTTCGGAGATTCCTCTTGAACAACATTAAGAAGAGGCCATCCACCGCGAACGACTCGCTTCGGGCCGGGTCCATTTGAACGCGATCTGTAATCTGAAGAAACATTGGAGAACATGTCAAAACCTACTTCACCCTCAACACCTTCACCCCCATTCCCTCGAAAGCAACCTCCACCACCGTCCTTCCCTCCGACTCAGAGACCGGCATTCCTTGCCTCGATTCCAGATCGAGGGCTTCACCTATGCGTTGATCCAAATGCACCCGGCAGTCCTTTGGGCGATGGGAATGATTGAAAACAAAAAGAAGTCCCTCAGGACCCGCTTTCAGCAGATTGGCCGTAACCCCTGTCGTATCCACGGCGATCGGACATTTCACTCCGGCACGACGGGCAAGCCCGATGGCGAACTGCTTCACCGCAGCCTCGGCGGGACCATCCGGCTTTTCGGTCCGGACCCGGGGAGGCGTGCAGACCATCCCCAAATTTACGCCAGAAAGCACGGCTTTGCCCTCGCCATAAAGGTGCAAAATCACCGCTGCATCGCCATCATCATAAGTGGCCAGCACCTCTCCGGCGACTTCGGTGTATCGTTCGGAAAAATGAGACCGCTCCAGACACACCGTCTCCGCTTCGCCGAATCGCACCTTCGGACGGGCCGCGGACACGATCTCCTTTTGCCGACAGCCGAAAAGCCCGGTAAGCCCCTTTCCCGGAATCACCCGCGACGCAAAGAGCCGCTCATCAAAAAGATTGATCGCCGGATCGGACAAAAGCATCCCGCCCGCTTCGACATATTGCTGCAACACCTCGTTGAACCCATTGTCCAGACAAATGGGGAAGGGGAGGACCACCAGCTTATATGAACTCAACTTCTCCGAGGATACAAACTCCTCGTGGTGAATGTCCACCGGAATGCCGGCCTCCCGGAAAATGCGGTACCATCCGGTCATGCTGTCCATAGAACGGTTCACGTTGTGATTGGCGCACCAGTGAAAGCGGACTCATCACAAGGGCCACCTCCCGGCGGAGGGACCTTGGCCTGCTCAAAAGGTTCGGTATTTTCAGTGATGATCCTACAGATCTTCGAGGCGGTACGCGCTGTGACCGTGGGCCGGCCGTCGTTGTCGCACAGCCCCATGTTCCCGCACTCGTCTCCGTGTCGCTCATTGCGGAACGGCCAGTAAAGCAATCCCTTAGCTCCGTGCGCAATGGACGCCCAACTCCAGATGGCAAACTCTCCGGCAGAAGGCAGCGGTTCCAGATTGGTTCCGCCGCCGCCTCTTCCGCCTCGCAGCTCGGCCTGCCAGAACGGCTTCCCCGCGGCTTGGTTGCGCACCGATAATTTTGTCCTCCGTCTTAAAAAATGTCCTGTATAGCCCCCAATGAAAGGCTAAAGCCTGAATTCCGGGAAAGGGAATTCAGGCTTTAGGATTCCATCGGGAGAATGGTCGCGGTTCCTCGACAAGCTCGCCCGGTCTCAAAGAAGGTCCGGAATATGCCTTACCTTCTCCTTAAACGCCTCTATCGTAGATGCATTGAGCAAAACCATCCGCGTCGTTTTCTCGTCTCCTGCAGACCAGCGCGCTGGATAATCGAAAATGAGATACCCCAATTGGTACCCGCTCATATCGCCCCAGTCGTTGGAATCCCGAACCCTCAGTCTCAGCGCTTCGGTATGTTGGATCACCATCCCGAATCCGTGTTCGGCAAGATAGACCCAATGAGGCGTTTCCATGACCGCCGCATCCACGGGCTGCCGTTTTGCATAAGGACTCCTCTGCTGATGAGGAATAACCACTTTGTGCTCCGAACCGTCCTCATAGAAGACCGTCGTATCGAGGGGAATACGGAAACTGTGCCGATCCATGACGTACTGTGCTTCCATGTCGGATGTGGCCGAAAAGCTTCTCTTCAGCGCCACGTAATCCTTGTAAAAGCGATACGTGCTTTCGACTTTCAGAGGAACTTTATCCTTTCCGTCCGGCGTAGTGGGATAGGCGATATACCGGACCTTCTGGCCTTCCAATCTGCCGCTCTTCCCACGAAGGATCTCCTGCGTGGCCTGGGTATCGGACATGGTCCCATACACCACATTGGCGACGGAAACCAAGCTCGTCTGGCCCTTTTCAATCGGCGAATCCGTCATCATCCGCTCGGTGTTGAGCGAATACCACGCATAATTTCCGCCCTTGATCAGCGTGCCCCTGGCCTCATACAGGTGATACTTGAACCCTCCCGTGAGTTCATCTATAATCGCTCCGGGTCCCGTAGCCTGAATATAATAATCACTTCCCCGAGCCACCGTGGTGCCGCCTAAAATATAACATCGAGGCTCCGGCTTCTCCCGGGGTTCGTACCAACTCTCCAAAACTTCTGCCAAACACCCGAATGCCGTACCCGTAGCAGACATTCTGTTGCATTGATAGGTTTCCGTGCAGGGGGAATTGAACATCTTCGCCGGCAGCGAACCATCGTCCTGCTGGATCGTCCGCAGGCACCGAACAATATCTCTGGACATCCAGGCCCTGAAGGGATTGTGATGATTGGTTGCGCTCTTCATAAGCAATCTGGCAAGCTCAAAAGGCACGTCCGCGTGCACCCATCTATGTCGCTTCGTGCAACGGAAATTGTTTTTCCACCCGGGCACATAATAGGACTCCACCGCGGTGTCGCCGAAATCCATCTTTGCTTTTGCCGCTTCGTCCACATCCGCACCGCTCAATCGAAGAATATGCCAGGCCCGGTGGAGATAATTTTTGATCCAGACATCGTAATGCAGGTCCAGATCACAGCGCGCCCAGTCATCGTATTGTTCCACGGTTTTCAAGCCGCTGTACCGCACCGTCCCGTCTCCGATGGCCCACCCATAAGAAGGATCGAAAAATTTTTCGATTTTATCGTTCATCTTCTCCGCAGCCGGCGCGCTCCGATCAAAATAGTGCAGGATCGCCCAAGAGAGAGACGTCATCCCCAAATGCTGAAAATTGGCGCTGCTGTCCAGATGCGTGGCATAATAGTCTTTTGCTTCCCCGACGTTTTGACCGGTTATTTTGAGAAGGGTTTCCCGATATTCCCCGATCTTCTCATCAGGCAGCGCGTCCTTCAAATAGTGACAGACCGCCCACAACGCATAATCCATATCCGATCCGCCCAATTCCACGGAACGAATCAGAAAATCCGCATCCTGCACCACTCTGTCAAGATAAAGCGCCTCCTTGGTCGCGTTCCACAATCCCACATTGCCCACGAGAACGCGTGAGACGATTCCGCACCCGCCTGAGCCTTCTTCGGGAATGCGATAGCCGCCCTGCATTAGATTATGAGACGCCAGCCAGTCACTCATCCTCGCCATCGCATCCACGATGAAATCTCTGGAAATCGCTTCCCGGTCTTCTTTTGAAATCATTTCCTGATCGCATCGTACCGTATAGGGTTCGTTCATGGATGGTCCCTCCTCATTCCTTCGAAAAATGTCATCGGGAAATGATCTTCAATCCTGTGCAAGCACTCGATCAATCTGTCCAAATACTTTCCGGAAAGCCTCCACATAGCCTTCCATCAGATCCAGCCCATTCGGAGCCTGCACCGACCAGAGCACCGCAAAATCCTCCATGAAGCGCATCGTCACCGGGAAATCCTCCTCCTCGTACCGGATGTTTCCGCGCCCGAACGGGCATTCCCAGGGACATCCCTTGCCGTATCCCTGACGCACCTGAAACATCGTCGTCTCAAAGATAGGCTGCGCGCCCCACAACCCAATATCCACGCCCTCCGCACTCAGGGCGTCCTGAACTTTTTGGCGAAAGGCCAGCGGCGGCATCTCGATTCCCAACTCCTCCGGGCTGAACCGAATGAGGTAGAGATAATACACGTGCGTCCGATCTTCGGGCACGTAAGGTGGAATAACCCCCTGGATCTCCCTCAAGTGCTCGGAGAGAAATTCACAATTCCGCCGACGCAACCGATTGTCCTCATCCAATCGCTTCAGCCGACTCCGGGCAATGGCCGTCAGAATTTCGTCCGAACGATACATCCATCCAAGCTGGTAGGCGTTATACGTCCTGGGCTTGTCCTTTTTGATGATCTCTCCGAACCGCCCCAACATCTCGGCTTTGAGCGCAAACTCCTCACTGTTTGTAGTCATCAGCCCGCCATCGGCCCCTGTGGTCAGGTTCTTGGACCACTGAAGACTGAACGCCGCCATATCGCCGAGTGTGCCGGTCTTTTTGCCCTTGTATTCCGCTCCATGAGACTGACACGCATCCTCGATGACGATCAATCCGTGTTTTTTGGCGATGGCATTGATCCGGTCCATATCCGCCGGAAGCCCCGCAATGTGCACCGGAAGAATGGCCTTCGTTTTCCCGGTGATCTTCTCCTCGATCCGCGCGGGATCGAGGTTATAGGTCTTCGGATCCATATCGGCAAAGATCGGGATGCCGTTCTGGTACATAATGCTGGTCGCGGAGGTGAGAAAAGAAAACGGCGTGGTGATCACCTCATCGCCGGGGCCAATGCCCGCGGCAGCCACAGCCGCGTGCAAAGCCGCAGTCCCGCTGTTGAGCACGATGCAGTGTTTTGCGCCTACGTACCTTGCCCATTCTTCCGCCAGCCCCGTGATCTGTGGAGCGCCTGCTCGGCCCATGAATTTCCCGCTCCGGAGTACATCCATCCCGGCCTGCAGATCCTGCTCCGTAAAAACCGGCTCGTTGAGGCTATGCTTGACGATTTTGCGCGACACGGCGGGCGCGCCGCCGTCTATGGCTAATTTTTCTAACATGCCGCACCTCCTACTATGGAGAAAAAACGAAATTCGAGACGGGCAGAAACAAGGTCTATCCCTACCATCCTATCCGTCGAATCACGAATTAACAATGGTCAGTTCACAATACACCCCGTTGCAGGACCTAGGATTTGAGATTCTCCGATACGATTTCCTCTGCAGAGAAATAGACTTACCTGAACCGTTTACGTCCAAAGATAGCAACTACAAGACGGAGTGTCAACATAAAAAAAATAAGATCCCTTCAAAATTTCTCTTGACAAACTGATCCTTATTTTTTGAATTTGCATTCAACTTGATAAGACAACAAGACAACAGGTCCACAGTATAATTATAGAAAAGGAGTACCCTTGAGTATTGATAAAAATAGCCCCCTCCCCAGATACTATCAAATGCAGGAAATTATCAGGAAGATCATAGTTGATAATAAATTGCAGCCCGGGGATAAACTTCCTTCTGAATCGGAATTTACTAAAAGATATGGAATTAGTCGTCTGACTCTTCGCAGGGCTATTTCCGAGTTGGTCAGTGAAGGGGTAGTACGCACGGAGAGAGGGAAGGGAACTTTTGTGGCTGCACCGGCAAATTTCAGGGAGGCGAATAAATATCCTTATGCCTCGGTGATAGGCCTGATCACTCCATCGGACGATTGGTTTTCCAACCGGATATTGCGAGGGGTTGAGGAGATTGCTCAGGCCAATGCTTACCAGCTTCTGGTCGCTGTGTCGAGGAAAGATATTGACAGGGAGAGGGAGGCTATCCGTTCCCAGAGGAGAGCCGGGGCCAAAGGGCTAATCATATTCCCTTCGGATAACGACTATCGGGGCAATGATACACATATTGCGGAGCTGCGGAACCATGCTTTTCCTTTTATATTGATTGACAGATACCTCAGAGATTTGAATACAGATTATGTCGTCACCGATAACCAGATGGGGGCCTATAAGATCGTGACGCATTTGATCGAACAGGGACATAGACGGATTGGATTTCTTACGGAATCGTTTTTGTGCAACACCGCTTCTGACGACAGATTGGAAGGGTATCGGAGGGCGTTGATGGATCATGGGCTTACCTTTGAGGAAAAATTGGTGGGGAGAACGGGGGAGACAGAGGGGGGAATACGTTCCTTCCTGAGAACGGCAAAACCTTCGGGGGTTTTTTGTATCCATGACATCGTTGCG
>JAUWMS010000035.1 GCA_030613045.1 Candidatus Latescibacterota bacterium
GCAAAGTAGGGCTTCAAATTTTTGAACCCTCAGTCTTGGGTTTTGTCTTTTTTTGCGCTCTTTGCGCCTTTGCGGTGAGATCTTTTCCCCGGAGAATTTGCTATGCGATTTGAACGAAAATCAAAAGTAGGACAATCCATCCCCACCAGTTCCATGGCGGATATTGCGTTTCTTCTGTTGGTCTTCTTTATGGTTTCTACCGTATTCGTGCGATACAGGGGACTCTCCGTGATGCTGCCCGATGCGGAAAAAACCCAGAAGATCGAGACCAAGCGAAACATCACCCACATCTGGGCATCGCCGGCCGGAGAGGTGATGATTGACGATATGCTGGTGAAGGATATGCCGACGTTGATGCGTGTTGTGGCGAATAAAATGCAGGAAAATCCCCGGATCATCGTCTCCATCAAAGCGGACAAGCGCGCTCCGTACGGAGCGATTTCGGATGTGATGGAAGAATTGAGAAGGGCCGGAGCGCTCAGGATCAATTTTGCAACGAAGCGGGAAAGATAGAACTGCATTTCAAAGATTTCAAAGATTTCAAAGATTGGACTTCGGCAATTTCAGTAGCTCACAATGATTGTTCGTAGTGGGCGTTTCGACGCCTTTAGCCGGGCTAAAATTCGTACTACGAGCCCGGATTGTGAGGTGCTGAATTTTGGCAATCCTGGCAATTTTGGCAATTTAGGCAATGGGGACGGGAAAGGATGGAGGGGCTATGGTCCGAGGAAAAAATCCAGCAGTAGATCTGAAGCGAAAGTACAGGGCGGTCTTCGAGAAATGCCTTCTGCTCTCTCTGGCCCTTCATCTGACCGTTTTTTCGGTAAGCCGGAAAGCGACGGTTACTGCCTACGAAGCGGTGAAGCAACAGGTCGTTATCCAAATCGAGGACATACCGGAAACCAAACAGGAAGTCAAGCGTCCCCCGGCTCCGAAGCGGCCAGCCGTGCCCATCGAAGTCGAAAGCGAGGAACTACCGGACGACGTCACCATCGAGACTACGGAACTGGACGTATGGGAGGAAAACATTCCGCCTCCGCCACCTCCAGCCGCCGTGGAAGCGCCTCCGCCCGAAGAAGATGAAATCGTCCCCTTCTGGCACGTGGAAAAACCACCGGAACTCGTCCACGCGGTACCGCCAAAGTACCCGGAGATCGCCCGAAAAGCCCAGATGGAGGGGAAGATTTTTTTGCACCTCCTGGTGGGCAAAAACGGTGAAGTTGAGGACGTGAAATTCATTAAAGGCCCGGAGATCTTCAAAGAGGCCGCCATAAAAGCCGCGCGGCAATTCCGTTTTTCCCCGGCGCTGCAAAACGACAAGCCGGTACGGGTCTGGATGGCGGTCCCCATTGACTTCAAACTTACCGGTAGTTCACAATAGATCGGCCTGTCCACAGTGCGGCAAAGCCGCAATCAAAGAATCGGGCACAAAGGCACAAAGGGACAAAGTAAATCGAAACGGATTTCACAGATCCTACAAGGGAAAACCTTGCCAAAAAAGCAAGACTTTGCAGGTCAGTAGCACAAAGGGATATCCCTTGCTGGGACACTTTTCCCTTTCCGTAAGAAGGGTATCGTGAGAGCTGAGAAACCGATGTTCATAAAGTATCCGTGTGGTAACGCACCAGAGTAGCCCGGTATTTTTAAAAAATTGAAAGAGGCTCATTTTTTCCTTGTTTTTTTCGTAATTATTCCGTATATTATATATATTGAGTTTCATATATAGCCCTTCTTTCTCTTTTCGCCCTTTTGCGTGCGCACGCGGAGGGCACCTCGGACAAAAATGGCTGCCCCGACTAAGTTAGACATCGAGACCTTGAAAAAAGCCGCAGGGCTGTTGAAGACGATGGCCCATCCGGTGCGCCTGGACATCGTCCAGTGCCTAAGGGATCAGGAGCATGCGGTCAGGGAGATCCAGGCGGCCATAGGAAAGCCCCAGGCGATCGTTTCGCAGCAGTTACGCGTGATGCGGGATCGGGGGGTGCTTTCTGCGCGGCGGGAAGGTACGACGGTCTATTATTCCGTGGCGCATCCGTTTGTCCTCTACGTGTTGAACTGTATGGTTCGCTGTGTACAAGAAGCGGAGTTATAATACGTTGCCGGGTATTTTTTTTCGCACAGTGGGTATAATTATAGCTATATATCAATGTTTTAACTTTCACCCCAAAACAGGGAAGTTCCTATGAATTTGTTCGGGAAGCGATTCGGAGCGAAGACAGGAGAAGAAAAGCACGTCACCCTGAGTGAATTGGAAGAGGGGACGATGCCGGATGCCCCTCTCGCGGTATCGGACGCGGATTTTACAGACGTGGTGGCGCGATTTCCGATCGTAGTCATTGATTGCTGGGCTGCGTGGTGTATGCCGTGTCTTATGGTGGGTCCGATAATCGAAGATTTAGCGGGAGAGCTTCAGGGCAAGGTGGTCTTTGGTAAATTGGATGTGGATGACAGTCGGGACAGCGCCCAAACATATGGAATTCGCTCCATCCCTACGTTACTGGTCTTCAAGGACGGCCAACTGATCGACCAAATGGTGGGCGCTTCGCCCAAGGAGGAGCTGAAGCGTCGGCTCGAAGGATTTTTGGATGAATGAGATGAAGCCGATTCGCGGAGAGTAATACAGGCAGAAGGAAAGGTAAAGGTAAAGGTGAAGGTAGAGGGGAAGAAAGGCATTGTTGAGGCCTGCCTGTCTTTATTTGCCTATTCATTTACCTCTACCTGCTTTTATCTATTCGCGTCCTAAGGAGACGAATCGTGATTGCAAAATCCCGATGTAACAAAAAAGAAAAGGAAGACTTCGAAGTGAAGGAAGGTCAATCGAGAGCAACGCAACCCGAACTCAAGAGAAAGGCTATGGTGCGTTTTGTTATCGGAGGAGCCATCGGCGGGATACTGGGGTTTTTGTACTATCGGCTGGTTGGCTGCCCTACGGGTGGCTGTCCATTGACCAGTAACCCCTATACGAGCATGCTATATGGGATGGTGCTCGGAGCGTTGATCGGGGGGCGTATCGGATCGTAGGGATACCCGAAGGTTAGGATCCAGAATTTTGATAACTGTCCGATTTCGTCCCGGATGCACAGAGGCACAAAGAACTTCTCGTGCTTCGTGGCTTGGTGTCTCTGTTCGGAGGGATAGAGGAACATTTATTTGATTCTCAGTCCTTAATGGAAGGAGTTCAAATATGGAGTGCGGTAACCGTGTTACCGCATGCACCGACGCGGTCGGTGCACTCCAAAACTCTAAACATAATATACAAGGAGGAGGAAAATGCCGATCTATGAATACGTATGCAAGGATTGCGGAGAGAAATCGGAGATGCTGGTCCGGACTTCAGAAGAACGCGTGGCTTGTCCCTCTTGTGGCAGCGCTTCGATGAAAAAAGGGTTCTCCACGTTTGCCGTGTCCATGTCGTCGGGCTCTTCGAAGGGAGGTTGCACGGATGGGAGTTGTGGGCTTCCTGCTTCGTCGTGTGCGAGCGGCAGTTGTCCCTTCTAAGATGCGGACATTTTTTTGATCGGGCGATCTGCGAAAAGCGCAGGTCGCCCTTTTATTTGGGGTGCGCATTCAGGGGCTATGCGTCTGCACAAGAGGGGGTGTTCACCGTTCGCAATGGAGATATTTGCTCGATTTTGGGTTGACAACGAAGGGGAAATAGCGTATCATCTAACCCCCCATGCTTTCCACGTGGGAAGAAGCAAGTCGAGAAAACCCGGCAAATCTGTGGTAAGTCCCTAAGAACATATCGGGTTGCACAGCTTCTATCCTTGTTCAACAGAACGAGACACCCTGTTGGATCGTCAGAACGGGACGCTTTCTTGTGCCTCGCTCCGATTTTTTTTGGAACTTTTTCCCTATCCCAGGTGTTGAAAAGTCATTATGGGAGAAGCGAGTGTGCTTATGGCCGGGCCGAATGGCGGACGACTCGATCGTTCCGATGAAGAGCTGCTTCAGGACACCGTCGGCGGGGATCTCCGGGCCTTCGACGTCATCGTCCGACGATACAGGGATCGGCTGCTCAATTTCGTCTTTCGATTCCTCGGCGACCGAACGGCGGCGGAGGACGTGGTACAGGAAACTTTTCTGCGGGTCTTTCGTAAAAGTGGGGAGTATCATGCCTCCGCGCGTTTCTCCACATGGCTTTTTACCATAGCGGGAAATTTGGCCAAAAGCGAGCTCAGACGGCGAAAACGAGGGCGTTTCACTTCACTGGGGTGGAACGAGGAGGCGGAGCAACACATAGAAATCCCGGACGATCGTCCGCGGCCCGATGCCTTTGCGGAAACCGAAATCGCGACCGAAGCCATCCAGAAGGCCATTGAATCGCTTCCGCCCAATCATAGACAGGTGGTCATTCTCAGCGATATTCAGGGCATGGCTTATGAGGAAATCGCTCAAATTGTGGGCTGTCCCGTGGGCACGGTAAAATCACGGATCAACCGGGGGCGGTTGCGCCTTCAGAATAAATTAGAGCGGCTGGGCTATCTTCCCGATTCGATGGAGGCCGAATAAAGTAAAAGTGCAAAATGAAAAGTGGAAAATGAAAAGTTGCCTTCCTCGCTGTATGTTGCATTTTGCATCAGGGCCGGGAAGCATCAGGAGGTTTACGATGACGTGCAAAACGTGCCGTAAATGGATGTCCGAATTTCTCGATGGAAGTCTGGACGTGTGGAGAAAAAGAGACTTCGACGAGCATTTGAAGGGTTGCCCGGCATGTAGAAATCAACTACATACCATGCAGGTTCTTCAAAAGACGCTGGCTCACCTGCCTCCGATCCGGCCTTCCTCCCACTTCCACTTTGCCCTCCGGGCAAGGCTTACAGAGGAACTGGGCCGCGGGAAACGATTCCGGAGCGGGTTCCGTTTGTGGGGTTTGTATAGAAGGCCGATCCTGGTCGCCGCTTCCTTAGCTTTGTTGATTGTAAGCTCGATCCGTCTGAGTCGCCACGAGCCGACTGAGCCTATGCGGACTTCCGAACGGATTGTGACGCACTACATACTCGAGCGCATTTCCCCTTCCGACCGGAGCGCTTCAATCTCCCTCAATTCGGATTCAAACGTTCAGTGCGCCACGCCGGATACGGTTTTCGTTCCAGATCAGACCGTCTCCGGCCGGATCCGAACGGTCAGTTTTTGAGAAGGTGCGTAAAACGTAAAACGTGAAACGTGAAATGCAACATTCCCTGCATGATTCACAAGTCTGAGGTTTCATGCCCGGGTTAGGGTTTTGCTTAAATTTTCTCAAAAAAGGAGTAGAGAAAAGGTTTCTATTTTTTCTCCAAATCCATCAATAATGCAGGATTGGACGCGAGTTGCTGCCTTACGTTTTACGTTTCACGTTTTCCTTCTTCCTTTTTTTGGAATTTCCAGATGAAACCTTTTCTTTTATTATCCATCGTGCTCCTGAGCATTGCTCCCATCGAATCTCCGCGATTTGCGTGGGGCGAAGACGGCGTTCTGGAGCGTATGGAAGATGAAATCGCCTCTATTGTGGGGAAAGCCCGTCCACTCGTGGTGAGCATCCGGGCCGATCACCCCGAACCGGGCCGAAACGCACGATGGCAGCGCAACGTGGGATCCGGCGTGGTGCTGAATTCCGAGGGCTACATCCTCACTGCGGAAAGCGTGATCCGTGGAGCGGAGCGCATCTCGGTGGTTGCGATCGCCGAACAAAAGTATGCTGCCGAACCCATTGGTTTCGATCCGGAATCGGGCCTCGCCGTGATCCGGGTCAAAGAAACCGGCTTCCCATCTCCGCTCTTTGGAGACTCGGACCGTGTGCAGATCGGGCGATGGACCCTCGTGGTCGGAAATTCCATGGGCGTGGTATCCGCCTCCGCCCTCGGTCTCATCACCGGATTTCGGGAGGGCGGAAGATGGATCCAGATCAACACGCGGATCTTCCCCGGGAACGGAGGCGCACCTCTGTTCGACAGCAAGGGCTGCCTTATCGGCATCGTTATCGGCGAACTCTCCCCCCATCGTCCTGCCCCGTCTCCGTCCGGCGTTCCGGCCTCGGCGCTGGCGATTCCTATCAACGAAGCCCGCCGCGTGGCCCGACATCTGATCGCCTACGGAGAGATGACATACGGCTGGCTGGGCGTGACCGCCGGCCCGCCGAACCCTCCGTCTGAGGATCGGGTGATCATGGTGTGGCGGGTCGTTGAGCGCAGTCCCGCGCACAAAGCCGGCATCCGGCGCGGGGATCTCATTCTGTCGTACGAGGGGAGATCCCTCAAAAACGCATGGGAGCTGGCGCGCAGGGTGAGAACGACTTCCGTGGGACAGGTGGTGAACGTGGAACTAAAGCGGGCAGACCAGCGCATTTCCATACCCGTTCGGATCGAAAAAAAACCATCGTCCCGGCGTGTCCGTTGAGATTCCGCATCAACCCCTTTTCACTTGATAAGGTAAATAACCTCCCGCAGGTTTTGGCAACCTGCGGGAGGTTTAGCATTAAAAAAAATCCCACACATTATGTGCGGGATTTTTTGCTTCAGACCTATTTTGTGGACTTATCGCTCCCAGATCGGCACGAGCCGGAAGCGTCCGTCCGCCATCTGGTTTACGTCGTACGTGCGCACTTCGGCCGCGCGACCGGCTTCCAGGTCTTTCCATGAGTTGCCGATGAGGATCGCGTTTTCGGGAGCGGCGTCCCACGTGGCGAGAATTCGGGCCAATCCCTCCGGATCGGGTTTTCCACGGAGCACATCGTCACTGGAGACGATAAGGTCAAACAGATCGGAAATTCCGAACCGCTCGAAAATCAGCGCGATCGTGCTTTGAAGGTTGGCCGAAAAGATCGCCAGCCGCTTTGTCGGATCGCTTCGCTTGAGCAATTTCAGCACTCCGAGGAGCGGACGATTGACCAGCGCGCTTTCTACGTCATCCTGCTCGTAATCCCGCCAGGTACAGGAAATTTTCCCCAACATTTCCGGCTCCACGTGCTTCCTGAGAAACCGGAGCGTCTGCACGCCCTCAAATCCCAGTTGTTCACACCATCGGTGCATGTCCCGCCGCCAGCCGTCCCAGTCCACGTTCCACGTGAACAGCGTTTCGCCGAAGTCGCATATCACGAGTTGGGGAGGTACGAATACCTCCTCTATTGCGGGATCCAAATTCACCAAATCATCCTTTCTGAAAGAAAAAACAACGTTTTTACCGCAGAGACGCAGAGAGCGCGGAGAACTACAAAGGCAAAGGTTGAGGCTGAGGTTAAGGTTGAGACCACCCCACCCCGCCTTTCTAAACCTAAGCCTTAATTTCAACCTGTTTTTTCTCTGCGTCCTCCGCGTCTTTGCGGTGCACTTCCCCTCAGGCAGCCTTAGCTTTTGCCTCGAAATTGAACGGATAGGTCCGCTTCGTCTGTTTCCGCCGTTTGTACGCCTTCGCCAGTTCTAAGAAAATTCCCACGTCGCTTTCCAGATCGGACTGGGTGCCGTCGAAATAAAACGTTCGGATGGGGATGTGGTCGTGATCGCGGCTGACTACGGGATAGATCGCCTCGCACACGATACCGTTCATGCAGGTGAACGGGCTGATATCCACGATGCCGTCCGCGCCTTTTTTTTGCAGATAGATCGCCTTGCCTATGCTGAGCACCATCTCCCCCAGCGCTCCGGTGTAAGGCAGATAGGGATAGCTGTAGTTCAGGACCTCCTGTACATGAGGCTCCTCGCAGCCTTTGAAATCTTCATGGAACGGTTCCAACAACGCATGCTCATCCTTGCGCTGCACCGCGTTTTTGATCTTGGCGCCCAACATTTCCAGCGAAACCCGCTTGCCCTTCTCCCGGATATTGTCCTGCTGTTCGTTGTTGGTGTACCAAACCCACTCGGACACGTCGGAAAGCCAGCACTCCCCGCCTTCCGCCTCGATCTTTCGGACCAGATCCTCGTTGCTGAACGTATTCAACCGACAGAAAATTTCTCCGACCACGCCGATGAGGGGACGTTCGGGATCGTAGTGCGCGGGGATGGCGCGAAAGGCGTCCCGCGCCCGGGTCAGCGCACGGCGCATGTTCGCTAATTTCTGTTTGTGACTGATGCCCGGCTCCCGGATGGCGTCGCATACGTCGTTCAAAGAGGCTTCGAAGACTTGATCCGAGTCGCCCTTGTTGATCTCGTAAGGGCGGGTTTTGAGCAGTATCTTCATCAAAATATCCGAGGACACCATAGCCCGCCAGGCGGTGCGGAGGACATCCTGGCCCCCGATGTCTTCATAGCTGTTCTCGCTCGTGGGGGAAAGGATCATCACGTCCTCAAATCCGTTGTCGTCAAGCACCTTCCTTTGATAGATCACATACTGCCCGAAACGACATGGGCCATTGGCCGTCATCATCATAAAGGCCGTTTTCTTAGGATCGAACCCTTCCTGTTCGGTGACACGCATAAAGTTTCCTAACGTCACCTTCTCCGGATAGCACTCATCTCCGGAGGTGTATTTATTCCCCAACTCCTTGGTGCGCTCGTCCGATGGCGGCGCGGGCCGAGCCTCCACTCCGATAGATTGAAACGTAGCTGCGATCACCCGCGCACCGCTGTAAGGCATGCGGGGAATGTAGAGGGTGCGTCCTTTTAGGCTGTGCTTGGACTTTTTAGTTGACATAGTATATCCTTCAAGATTTGGGTTTTAACGGTACAGGGTGCAAGGTACACGGTACAGGGTACGCAGTAAACACCTGAAACGTAAAACGTAAAACGTGAACGCACGGAATTATGAATTGCGGCGCACCAATCACCAATCACTACTCACCAATCACCCGCCGTTCACGCCGCCTTCCGCATCCACCATCTCAAAAATCCCTTGCTGTCCAGATACGCCTCGCACCGGGTCATCGCGCCCGCGTCGTTGCTGTGTTCATCGAATTGGAGGCTCAGGAAGGGTTTGTTGCCCGAGGCACCCCGTACGAAATGGCGGATGTAGGAGTCCGGCCCACACTTGAAATTCGTGATGTAGATGATGTGGAGATTGGGATGTGCTCCTACGATCCGGGCGGTCTGAAGAATTTTGCGGCCATAGTTCCAGAACATGTTGGCGTTGATGTCGGAGATGTCTATGCCCCAGAGCGGCAGGAAGTCCATCGGGATGACGTTCACGCCATAGTATTTGCGGAGCTTGCGGGGGATGTCCATGTTGATCCCCTTGTCGTGGATGTTGTACGGACGTCCCACCAACACCATGCCCAACTCGTCTTTCTCCTCAAGAATGGCGAGCGCCTCTTTGCCCGCTTGCTGGAGCTTCAGCTTGAAATCCGATTGCGCTGCGTACGCCCGCTGGATCGCCCACTCTACCTTGCTTTTAGGAATTCCGAACGGTTTGGCAAACGCACGAAGCTCTCCCCTCACCGCGTCCAGCCCGCGCCGGAAATGGACCGTTGGGATCAAAAAGCGGTCCATATAAGGCTCGAAATGCGGCGCGCGCTGGAGCACATACGGCAGGGTCTGTCCCCACGCGCATACGTGCGATTCTGTATTCGGATCGTCCGTTTCCTCGTTGAGCACGTTAGGCTGGAAAATATAATCCACACCCTTGTCGAGCAGATTCTGAATGTGCCCGTGCGCCACGCGGATCGGGAAGCACGGCTCGGCCACCGTAGCCTCTACGCCGTCGTCCCGAATTTTTCGATCCGTGGGATCCGACAGCACCACCTCGAAGCCCAACTCGGACAGGAACGTGGCCCAGAAGGGCAGGCGATCGTACATATACATACTCCGCCCCAATCCGATTCTCTTGCCGCGTCCCGCATGCCGCTCTTTGATTTCTTCATAGGCCGATAGGAGCGCTTCCTCGCGGAATGCCATCAGATCGGGGATCACCGGCTTTTTATCCACCTTGGCGCGTTTGCGGTATCGGTCGGAGCACTTGTCGCCCCAATACGTCTTCTCGCCGTCCACCGTGACTTCGCGAATATCGCAGGCATTCGAACAGCCCTTGCACACAAACTCGCGGACCGTGTAATTGACTTTATTCAAATCGTAGCCCCGGAACCGGGTTTTTGTATCTGTCATCGCGATCTTCTCTTTGGCCAACAGCGCGGCTCCGATGGCTCCGACCACGCCGTTGTGCGGCGGAACGATGATTTCCTTGTCGAGCACCATGGAAAACGCTGCGGCCACCGAATCGTTATACGCAGTGCCGCCCTGAAAATAGATGACGTCGCCGATCCTGCGTTCCCGCACCACGCGATTGAGATAATTGTGCACAATGGAAAAGGCCAGGCCCGCCACGAGGTCTTCCTTGGACGCGCCCCGCTGTTGATACGAAGCCACGTCCTGCCCCATAAACACAGTGCAGCGTTCGCCCAATTTGAGGGGATGTTCGGATTGAAGCGCCATCTCGCCAAATTGTCCGATGATATTGATCTGGAGCTCCTCAGCTTGCTCCTCCAAAAACGAACCCGTGCCCGCCGCACACGCATCGTTCATCGCAAAATCCACGACCACGCCGTCCTCGATGCTGATGAACTTGGAGTCCTGGCCTCCGATCTCGAAGATGGTATCCACTTCCTTGTCAATCAGGCGGTTTCCGATGTACATCGCGCCGGTCTTGTGCGCGGTGATCTCGTCCTTGATCGTATCCGCGCCGGTCAACTCCCCGACCAATTCCCGCCCGGAACCGGTGCTGCCCACGCCCCGAATCGCGATCCTGGACCCGATCTCGTCGGCGATCTCCTCCAATCCCTTGTTCACCACCTCGATGGGCCGTGCGTCCGTCTTCGTGTAGATCTCCTTGATCACGTCGCCATCCTCGTCAATCACGACCAGATTCGTGCTCACCGATCCTACGTCAATTCCAAGATACGCGTCCACCACCCCTT
>JAUWMS010000325.1 GCA_030613045.1 Candidatus Latescibacterota bacterium
GGCCTTCCCATCCTCAAGATAGGTTTTCTTTCCGATCTGCTGCAAACGCTCCAGAAGCTCGTCTTTCATGAATTCCTCGGGAGTGTTCACCCGGATCAGAAAACCCAGCTCCTCGTCCAATTCCCGCACCTGTTTTTCCAACTCCGCATCCACCTCACGAACCGAGGCGTTCCCTTTCCCCTGCTCCAAAAACGCTATCTTACGCTCGAATGCCCGCGCCTTTAATTGCTCCCGGATCATCCCGAAGCGCGTCCTGACCAATTCCACCCGATCGAATACGGTCTCCAGTTTATTGGCCTTGTCCACCACCCACTCCGGCGTGGTGACCTTGCCGACGTCGTGCATCCACCCTGCGATCCGGAGCTCGTTGAGTTCCTCCTCCGAAAAATGCACGTCCGCATAGGGTCCCTCGTCGGTCTCGGAGATGGACTCCGAAATGGCCATCGTCAACTGGGCCACCCGTTCGATGTGACCTCGAGTGTAGTGCGCCTTTTCATCTATCGCGGTGGCCATCACCTTCACGAAAGCCTCGAAGAGCGCCTCCATCTCCTGGATCAACCGTACGTTTGTAATCGCCACAGCCGCCTGCGACGCGAGCGAAGCGATCAGATCCTCGCCCGCCGAAGAAAACGGGAGCACCTGTCTCCGGGCATCCATCGCGTTGATCAATTGCAGCACCCCGATGATCTCGTCCTCGTGATCCCGCATGGCGATCACCAGCATGGATTTACAGCGATATCCGCTTGCTTGATCCGCACAACGTGTCCCTTCAAAGTCGAATGCTTCGGTCTCGTACACGTCGGAGATATTCACGGTTTCTCCGGAAATCGCCACGGATGCCGACACGTTGGCATAATTCGGCGATCCGTCCGGGCCAGACAGAGGCACGATCGGGTTCCATGGAATCTCCCCACCGCTTATGCCGCCAAAGCGCATTCCCAGGGTTTCGTTTTGAACAATTTCCATTTTCAACTGTCGGGACTCGTCCTGGACGAGATACAGCGTGCCCGCATCCGCACGGGTGAAGGCCCGGGCCTCCGTCATAATGCGTTCCAATAGCCGATTGAGATTGCGCTCGCTTGAAAGCGCGATCCCGATTTCGTTAAGGCGTTGCATCTGCTGTTTTAAGTTCATAGATGCACATTCCTTTCTCGTGGGACCGGAGGATGCTTTTCCTCCTTCCCTACTTTCTATACGACAAAACAGCTTGCGGCTTCCGGGGAGAAATATAGTCAAATTGGAGCGCAAAGGCAAGTTCTTTTTTCAGAGACCCCAGAGCGCAGCAAAGCTTCAGGCAGAGAATCAGGCACAGAGGCACAGAGGCACAAAGAAAATCGAAGCGGATTTTGCAGATCCTATTAACCTACATTATTCATAAACTTCAGCTAGGAAGGCCGGAAATTCAGGAGGCCAAATAAACCCGTAAACGGGTAACTCCGACACCCGATGAGACGGAGGCCGATAGAGAGACGGAGTTCCCGCTCTAACGGCCTATACCCTGGATTATTCGCAAATGTGTGATTTCATGCCCAGTTTCAGGCTTTACTCAAGCCTTCTCGAAAACTGAGTTTTGAGACCAAAAATTTAAAATGCCTTGGGACACAAGTGGAAGGAAGAGTTCTATCCGAATTTATGAATAATGCAGGTGAAGAGGAAAATTTTTAAAAAACAAGGTTTAGCGGATTAGTAGCTCAGAAGTACTTTCGTGTCGTTCCGTGATACTCCGTGGTAAAAAAGGGGGTTCATGTGAGCGCAGTCCATGTCGAGGTCGAGCCGCCTGTCCTCAGCACGACGTGAAAAGGCTGTTCCGTAAAAGGAAGTGGTGCTTATGATTAAAGCACTCAGGAAGTCTGAGACTTAGCCGTTCTGAGTCTCGGCCTCCAGGCAGATGCCGCGTGGGGCAGGCATGAGGCTTGCCCCACGCCTTTCCATTTCATCTCGTTCTCACGCTCCCGCGTGGGAACGCAGATTCGACGCTCTGCGTCGCCGACGAAAGCTCAAGGGTTGACCGTGCAGAGTATCATTCAATAATCCTGTGTGAAACGAAGTTGCGATTCGTTGACGAAGCCGTCGAAGAAAGGCAATCCACGAGGATAGAGATCGTGATGCCATTCTCTACAGCCGTGTCTTGATGTAGTCCCTTCGGCTAAACACCATGTTGACTTAGAAATGGTCCGCAGGGCAGCATTAAATTCTCACCGCAAAGCCGCGGAGATCGCGAAACGGCAGCAGAGGAGCAGAGGAACTGAAAGAGACTCCCCAGTTTCCCCCTAAAATCAAAAGCTGTATTTCACCTTTGCAACCATCATATCGTTGTCATCGTACTGACCGAATTTTCCCTCACTTCCAACAAAAATATTGGCGCCCGCCAGCACTTCGAATCCATCCGCCAGGTCGTAGGTGATTTTGGGACGTATCAGGGCATCCCGATGATTCAGGCCGAGATAGGAAAACCATTCCACACGCAGCGTTTCGCGCAAAAAATCTTTGCTTGCAAGGAAGGTCATGGTGTTTTCAAATTCGTCTTGCACCATTTGTTCATCATAACTTAAAATCGCCTGCTGAATGAATTGCGCACTTAATCTGACGTCCCACAACGTATAATCGGTCCCGAGAAGAACATGAAGATAGTTCTTTTTGAGGACGCCATCGGAAAGCAAGGGATCGGACGATTGGAAGTATTTATCCCGGTAATAGGCTCCTTCGCCGCGAAAAACAAAGCCGCCCGCGGGGACGCTGACACTCCCTCCAAAAAGGGTCAACCGATGATGTTTTGGAGTGACCAACAGCGAAGGCAATTGCGTCTCGGCATCCACCGTTTTGGCGGTATGGAGGGTCGGATCGTCATCCCATGCAGTGCCTGCCATGATTTCAAAATCCACCCGGGAAGTCAGGGCCGCATATTTTACGAACACTTCGCCATTTTCCAGAGTCTTTTTGATCTCCTTTTCGGAATAGTCAAACGCGGGCTGGATGGGAAAAGCCGGCGTCGCGCGCCAGATCGAGTTTTCCTCCGGCATTTTTGTGGGTGTAAACGCGGGAACCCAGACCAGCTCAAAGGTGTCATCCCTTAGATAATAATCGGCCTTTAACGCGGTTATCCCGATTCGGATTTCATCGAAATCGGGCAGCAGAAATTCCCGCAAGTCTTTGGGGGAAATGATGTCGGTGATGAACACTCCGTCCCCTTTCCCCCAGATGATCTGCTGTTTGCCGATGCGAAGGTCCATGGAATCGAAATAGATATCCAGATAGGCCTCCCGCAGCCCAAGTTCCAGTTCTTTGCCCGAATGATGAATTAGATAGGGATTCGCTTTGAAGGCGACGTTCCCTCTGCTGTGTTCAACATTCAGACTCAACGTATTCTGCAGCATCGAATACGCATGATCGCCCTGCGTAAGCACGCCCGTATAATTTCGGACATACCCGCTCAGATTCAGCGTTTGTGCGTTCGGACCCGATGTTGTCGAGAGGAACGATAAAAACAACCCGATTGTCGCGACCCATTTGGCGCTCATTTCAGCCCTCTCCGCATCATTCTTTCGGTAAATTTATTGTCGGGAATCCCGCTGTCAATAATCACATTTTCCAATGCCATCGTGGTTCGGTGGTCTTTCTGGACGTGGTGCATTTCGGTTTGAAGAATAATCCAATAGTCCTTGATCTTCTCCTTTTTTTTCACCGTCAAAATCTTCAACAATTCCTCGTCTTCGTCGTAAAATGCCTTTTTCAGCCCGATCCATTGGTCCTTGATGATCCAGGTTACCGTTCTGGAATACATATACTCCTCTTCTTTTGGAATACTCTCGACCACGTAGCAATCCTCGCCGTTGATCGTTTCTTCGCGGAGCAACTTATGGGAGTCATCCGCGGGATGGCGGTCCCCGAGATCGTCGTAGGTGAAGTCCGATCCCATGAAGTAATCGCTTTTGCTGTCGCTGGAAATACGTTTCACCTTTTTCAGCGCGGGCAGGTAAATCCACTGGTCGTCGTTTTTCCCCGCTTCCTCATAACTCCAATTCATAAACGAGGTGTTGCGCACATCCGCCGGAGCGACGAAGAACATGATTTTTTTCTCCATCTCACCGAAATTTTTCGTGAACTGCACGATCTTACGCACCCGCTGATCGCCCCGGGAGTTGATCAATGCCATCGTCAGATCCGCCTGCATATCGGCTCCCTCGGGGCGATTGAAGACCTTCTCGACGACCTGCAAGCCCGTGATCGTTTCCTCTGAGGAAACTGCGGAAACAAAGGGGGATGCGGCGATCCAACCGATCGCAAACAGGATTTGAATTTTTCGAACCGTCAGGACGAACCTCCTTGCGATTAGGAAGCCTCCCACCGCGAATAAAGCGAATGAACGCAAATGAAGGCTTCTTTACTCATAAGTAGGGGGACAAAATAACACCA
>JAUWMS010000554.1 GCA_030613045.1 Candidatus Latescibacterota bacterium
CGCCTTCCATAGCCACCGCGACATACATCATATCCGTCCGAAGTGTCGTGCTATACCGCACGCTTTCCCCCGCACCCGACCGCAACGCCTCCACGCTTTCCGGTCGTCCCGCGTGATTTTCAATCCCCCGGAGTTCCTTGCCATCGAACTCCGAATCGCCCCCAACCGTCCCATCCAATTCCACCATCGTCACCCGCGCCTCCAACACGCCGGCCCGCGCATCCACCGCTTCATCCGCCGAGTCCGCCCACCCGGTTGGAACCCGCTGCTCTAAATGAGCCTTGACCAGCATCGCCTCCCGCACCAACTCCTCACGCGTCTGCTCCAGCATACGCCGCTCCCACACCGTCCCGAGATAGATCTCCACTAAAACGACCCCGGCCAAAATCACGAGAAGATAGGTCAACATCAACTTCCATCGAATACTCCATTTCATTCCGAAAACCTCCTATACTGGTGAGTAGTGACTGGTGATTGGTTCACCCGTGAAACGTGAAACGTGAAACGTAAACGACAGGCTACCTTACCACTCACTACTCACCACTCACCAATCCCTACGAAATCGGTATCCCACGCCTCGCACCGTTTCGATGTGTTCCGCGGCCGTTCCCAACTTCTTCCTGAGTCTCCGAACGTGCGTATCCACCGTACGATCGTATCCTATGTAATCATGCCCCCAGACGGCGTCCAGGAGTCCATCGCGTGTATGCACCTTTCCGGGAGACCGCATCAGAAAAACCAACAGATCGAACTCCGTGGCCGTCAGAGCGATCGGCGTCCCCTGCACGGATACCCTGTGCGCTCCGACGTCCACGGTCAGATCGCCCGCGCGAATCTGCTCCTCTTCGTCGGGATGCCTCCTCGTACTCCGTCGGAGAATGGCTTTCACGCGCAGCACCAACTCCCTGGGACTAAACGGCTTGGTCATGTAATCGTCCGCGCCCAACTCGAAACCCACCCCCCGGTCCATCTCCTCGCCCCTCGCGGTGAGCATCAAAATGGGAAGACCGGCCGTCTCCGGCGTCCTGCGAATCTGCCGACAAACCTCTGTCCCCTCGATGTCCGGGAGCATCAGATCCAGCACGATCAGCGCGGGGCATTGCGTCTCGACAGCCCGAAGCGCGTCCTCCCCGTTCAGGGCTATCCGCACACCAAACCCGGCCCGCTCCAAATGATAGCGCACCAGTTCCGCAATGTCCGCTTCGTCTTCCACCACGAGAATGTGCTGACCGATTTTAGGACTCATCTTATGACTCGTTCAGCTAAGAGCCACTCCGAGAAGCTGTTTTGGGTTGGTTCGGGATTTTGTAATCCCGAATCCGAATCCGCTTGAACATCCCAATTCCGGAATCCAGTCTTCAGGCTTCATGCTGCCTGGCCGCTTCTGAAATGAAACCCTCTGGGTGAATTCCTTATGAAGAAATAGTTCCCGGATAGACTCCATGGTATCAAAAAAAAGAGGCGAGGAGCAAAATCCCCCTCACCCCTCGTCTCTTCGTGCCGCGCTCTCCGACAAACCGCCGAAGTCGCTGCTATTTTTTCTCCTCCTCCGACGCTTCAATTTCGAGCAGTCTTTTGACTTATCCCTGCTTCTCAGCCGCCTCCAGCGTCTCCCGAATAGACGGCACCTTATTGTATACTTTTTCCTTCACAAGCAAATCCACCAAGTCCGGATCCAGGTGGCCGTCTTTGACCATAAAGCCCAGAATACGCATGGTTTCCTCCAGCGTCTTGGGCTTTTTGTACGGACGATCCCGCGCGCTGAGCGCCTCGAAAACATCCGCCACCGCCAGAATGCGGGACTGAAGCGGAAGTTGATCTCCGGAGATACCTAAGGGATACCCGGATCCATCGAGCGTTTCATGATGCGCGCCCGCATATTTAGGCACGTTTTTGAGCTTCTTGGTGAACGGGATGTGTTCGAGCATCTTGAGCGTGACCGCCGCGTGGTTGCGGATGATTCCAATTTGCTCGCGGG
>JAUWMS010000033.1 GCA_030613045.1 Candidatus Latescibacterota bacterium
TTGACCGGGGCCATCGAATATTTGCACAAATGCCTTTTGGCTTGAATTTCCCATAACCGGTCCATGCTCAGCCTTAAGTAATTTTTGAAATGCTCTTGTGGATTTGTTTCTCTCGGGGAGTTTAGCCTCTCAGCAGGGGTCAGGGGTCAGGGTTTTCCTGCGCCCTGATCCCTAATCCCTGATCCCTGAGAGGAGCCTAAAAAACTAAAGAGCAAAATGAAGATTACTTGAGGAGATGCAAAACGCTTCTTCCCCTGAGGCGAAAGCCGTTTATTTGTCCTTGGATGGATCCATATAGTGGTACGGCGCACGAGTCAGAGGCTCAGCGATTTTTCCCTCGGAAAGATGTCTATCCGAAGGACCGTCGTAGTAATCGGGCTTCTGTAAAGCGAGATCAAGCGGCTGAGTGATTTTTGACTTGGTAGAAGCTCTCCATCCTTTTTCTCGTGTTTTTTCCTCAACACAATGCGCTACGAGACTGACAGACCTGGCAATCGCGCAGAAAGCCAAACATTCATCCGGATTGAATCCCATATCCACCAGAGTAGAAGAGATGGCCCCGGATACATTCATATAAAGCTTCCTGCCCCAGTATTTCTCGGTAGTATTTTCCAATGCCACCACAAACTTCACGTGATCTCTGGCTACACCAAACTTTTCAGCCAATTCAATGATTCGCGGGGAGCGCAGATCGCGAATATGTTGGGGATGATGCCATCCCGGGATCACGGTTCTTTCCCCAAATAATCTCACAAAGGCATCGTCCTTTTCTTTGTTTCTGATCCCTTTGGCCAAATAGTCGGCGGTTTGGTCTAAGGTCCAACCCTTTTCTTTCATCAGCTTTACTGCGGTGATCCAGGTCTGAGCTGCTTCGTGCGCATCCACGTGCGTATAACCGATGCTTAAAATTCCTCCGGCCAGACCCGGCATAATATACCCTGCCCCCGACATCACCATTCTCGCCGCAGCAGAAGATGGAGACATCGCATGCTCGGAAAAACATACGAGAAGCGCATCAACCATCTTTGCAACATTTTTCTCCGGCAATTCTCCTTTCCAGACTAAATGAAGCATTTCTGCAAAATTTATATTCCCGGTCAATTCGTTCACATCATACCCTCGCACAACGATCTTGTCCCGAGTCTTGTAGCTGATCGCGGACTGCCAATGGAACGGTTCTCTCTCTTGTGTTTCTACCATCTGGATATCCTCCTTTTTTTGCCACAAAGCACACAGAGACCACAGCGCGGCAAAGCCGCAAAAAAACCAAAAGAAATGGGACACGGATTGCACGGATTTACACGGATCAAACAAAGTAAGCTTATCGGGGAATCCGAACAATCCAACTCCTCCTCGTTCAACAAAAACCTTGTCAAAAAAACAAGATTTTGCAGGTTAGTAGTACAGAGGATGGCCGTTGTTTTTGTCTGTGTGCTCTGTGGCTTGGCTATATCCCGTAAGGTGACTGACATCCTCTTCCTCATCTTTTACTAAAAGGTAAACGTGTAACGTTTGAGGAAACTGGGGAAATAAAAAGGGCTTGTTCTTAGCCCATATTTCGAAAGATATGCAGAAAGGAAGAATTTATCAAGTATTTTTTTACTTTTTTTTGAGGGGAAAGGGAACAAACATGAGTTCCCCGTAATGGGGTTGAAGATTTTTTAAGCGTGGGAGGGAAGCGATGCAACAGTGGGGATCAATCTGGGGGTGTAGGATCAGGAGAGTCAGGCAAGTCTGAGCCGATCATCCCAAAAGAACTCTTGCGTTCATGGCGTCTCCATAGTATCTTTGAAAAAAAACAGGGAGGAGACAATGTGCGCTATCCGATACTATACGATGATCCGACAAAGCAAATATCCAAGTAAGATGAATTTTTACACAGCATGCCAAAATTCATCTCCTGTATTCCGCTACGAGTTAGTTCGCTAAGGGCTTGGGCGGTAAGTAGGTGGACAAACTTAAATTCATAAAATTTCACGTTTTCCATAAGGAATCCAGGAACCCAGGAAAGGACAGTGGTGCATTTCGGAGGGGTTGTTTCTCTCTTGGTTTCCTGGTTTCCTGATTGTGAAAATAATTTTGTCCAGGAACTTCTTGTTCGGTCCCCATTCTTACCATGTTCATCCAGAGGATCAAAGAAACTCATGAGGAGAGTATGCCGGTACAACCGACGCCGCAGCAGTTGGCCTGGCAGGAATCCGAATTGGCACTATTCCTGCATTTCGGGATCAATACGTTCACGGACCGGGAATGGGGAGACGGCAGGGAAGACCCCGCCCTGTTTAATCCCACTGACCTGGATGCCCGACAATGGGTGCAGGTGGCGAAGGAGTCCGGGTTCAAGCTGATGATCCTTACGGCCAAACATCACGATGGATTTTGCCTTTGGCCCAGCCGATGCACCGAACACTCCGTTCAAAACAGTCCGTTCAGAGAGGGCAAAGGAGACGTGGTGCGCGAACTAACGGAGGCGTGCCATGAGGCGGGCATGAGCATGGGGTTGTATCTTTCACCGTGGGACCGTCACGAACCTCGGTACGGAGACTCGCCGGCCTATAACCGGTTTTTCAAGAACCAGCTTACCGAGCTGCTCACTCATTACGGAGAAATCGCGGAAGTCTGGTTCGACGGAGCCTGCGGCGAAGGTCCGAACGGTAGGAAGCAGGAAACCGATTGGCGCGGATACTACGAGACGGTGCGCAGGCTTCAGCCGAACGCGCTCATCGCCATCTGCGGACCGGATATTCGCTGGGTCGGCAACGAGGACGGCGTGGCGCGGGAAACCGAGTGGAGTGTTCAGGAAGCGCATCCGATTTTTCACGACCGCGTCACAGGTCCGGTGTGGTATCCGGCGGAGTGTGACGTATCCATCCGGCCCGGCTGGTTCTGGCACAAATCCCAGGACAACCAGGTGAAATCGCTCGAACACCTGACGGACATCTACTATCACTCCGTCGGGCGGAATAGTACGCTGTTGCTCAACGTTCCTCCGAATGACCGGGGACTTCTCCCGCAACCGGACGTCCGACGGCTGCGGGCATTTCGTACGGTGCTGGATCAGACCTTTGCGACGAACCTCGCCCAAGACAAGCCGACCGGGGCCGACAGTGTCCGTACGGACAGCAATGCCTCATCCGCTGTGGACGGAAATCGCGCCACGTACTGGGCCGCCGGGGAAGGCGTCACCGCGGCGCGGTTGGAAGTGGATTTGGGAGTTCCGGTCTCTTTCAACACCGCACTGGTTCAGGAGTATATCGCGCTGGGTCAGCGGGTGGAAGCCTATCGCATCGAGGCGTGGGATGGCCGGGAATGGAAGCGCATCGCGGAGGGGACGACCATCGGGCACAAGAAACTCGACCGATTTCCGAAGGTCACGGCGCGCAAAGTGCGGCTGCTCGTCGTCCAATCGCGGAAGCCTTCTCTGATTCGGACGTTCGGGCTGTATCATGCGCCGGACCCGGCAGGGGTTTGAAATCATGAATCCCTACCGTAACCCCCTCAGGAGAAAACACTATGAGCAGACCTACGGATCACAGCAACATAGACTTACGCCAACTGCATCTCGACGTGGTTCGGGGAACATCCGACGGCAAAATTATCTGGCAGCCTCGGATTGGGTGCTGGCTTACGGATAAACGCTTTGCGGGGGTTCCGCTTCCCGAGCCGTATGAGAGCATGACCGTTCCCGGGATCTATCGGGCCCTGAACTGTTCGCCGAGGATCTACGAGTTTAATGCGTGCTTCCGGCGGATCGAAGATTCGCGTGTGATCCGAAATGAGCGGAAGCTGTCCGAAACGGATACGGAGATCACGATTCATACGCCCGCTGGGAAGCAGGTGAGCATCTATCGCATCACCTCCTCCAGTCCGCATCGGATTCAGGTGAAGCGGGAGATCGAGTCGGAGGCGGAGATGAGGGTGGCCCTCTGGCGGGCGGAGCATTCCACATGGGTGTGGGATCAGACCCGGTATGAGGCCTTGTGCGCGGAATGGGGAAATCTCGGCGCGCCTACGATGTTTATGCCCAGGGTCAACGTCCAGGATCTTTACATCAACACGATGGGCGTGGAAAAGGCCACGTACGCGCTGTATGATTGGCCGGATACGGTGGCGGCCTACTTTGACGCGCTGGACGAAAGCCACGCCCGGCTGATCCGGGTCATCAATGCGTCGCCCATTTAGGTGATCAATTTCGGGGATAATCTTCATGGCGGCACGCTGCCACCGGATCTCTACCAGCGAACTGTGCTTCCCTCCTATCTGCGGCGCTGCGAATTGCTTCACGCGGGCGGGAAATTCGTGCATTCTCACTGGGACGGAGACACGAAGTCCCTGCTTCCCTTCGCGAAGATCAGCGGACTCGACGGCATTGAGGCCATCACGCCCAAGCCGCAGGGCGACGTTACGCTCGAAGAGGTCAAAGAAGCCCTCGGCGATGAAATTTTTCTGATTGACGGGCTTCCGGCCATCCTGTTCGACACGTTGTATCCGGTATCCATGCTGGAGGAGTTCACCCACCGACTGATCGAACTGTTTGCGCCCAGGCTGATCCTCGGCATCTCGGATGAGATTTCCTCCACCGGCGACATCGAGCGGTTGCGCGTGGTGGGCCGGATCGTGGATGAGTATAATGCGTCGTGTTCGGTGAGTGGTGAGCAGTGAGTGGTGAGTGGTGCGGCGTAATTTGTAATCAGATTGAGAGGAGGAGATCAAAATGAGTCCGGTTGATCCCTATCCATCTCCGGTGGACAAGCTGCTCACGTATGGCGATTGCCGCGAGTTCCGAGAATGGCCCGATTACGTTTCTGAAATCGGTCTCGGACCGGAGTATATTCCCGATCTCATTCGCATGGCCACGGATGAGGACTTGAACCGGGCGGACTCGGACAGTCTCGAAGTCTGGGCGCCTGTCCACGCCTGGCGGGCGCTGGGGCAGTTGAGGGCCGAGGCGGCGATCGAGCCGCTTATGCCTCTGTTCGACGATCTGGATGATGAGGGGAGTGATTGGGTGCTTGAGGAGTTGCCCAGAGTCTATGGCATGATCGGTCCGGCGGCCCTTCCTGAACTCTCGGCATATTTGGTCGACTCATCTCATGGAGAATATCCCCGGGTCGCGGTGACCGGCTGTCTGGAGCATATCGGGAAGAACCATCCGGACGCACGCACGCAATGTGCGGCGATCCTTACCCGTCAACTGGAACGGTTCGAGGAAAATCCGGTAACCCTTAACGCCTTTCTCATAAGTCCGTTGATGGATCTGAAGGCGATGGAATCGCTGCCGGTCATTGAGCGCGCCTTCGCCGCGGACTGCGTTGATCTGTCGGTATTTGGAGACTGGGAGGATGTGCAGATTAAGTTAGGCTTGAAGCCGCATCGTGAAAAGCCCCGCTCGAGTCTGTTCAACCTGGACGAATATCGGGCGCGCGCGCCCCGCTTCGATAGCCAAACAGATACTGAACGGACGGTCCGCCGCAAAACCAGGGTCAAACGAAAACAGGCAAAAAAATCTCGAAAGGTCAACCGCAAGAAAAAAAAGTAACCGGGAGGACATTATGGCACAGACACACGATCCCCGCATCCGCAATCTTGGTGTTCCGGTGCGATCGGTCAATTGGGTGCGGCTGCATGCGGGACGCAACCGGGAGGGTGCTCCCTGTATTTACGCGACGATGGGGCAGCAGGCGGACAATCTCTTCGTGCTGCAGATCGATGCCGAGACCGGGGGCTTCCGGCAGTTTGTCTCCGAAGCGCCCGACTCGAACTATCCCACGGCGACGTGCATGAGCCGTGCGGGGCGCCTTTACGTGGGGGCCTCCTACTCCGGCCACCTCCTCTGTTTCGATCCCGAAAAGGACCTTTTCGAGGATCTGGGAGCGATCCATCCCGAAGCGGCCACCTTCCCATGCCGCATAGACGAGGACGCCGACGGCCGGATCTGGATCGGCAGTTACGGAACCGCCGACCTGACGAGCTACGATCCCGGAAGCGGTCAATTCACCCGGCATGGCCGCATGGACGAAGTGGATATGTACAATTATCCCTGGGTCAACACGGACGGCACCATCGCTTGCCTGATCCGCATGACCCGGCCTCACGTGGTGGTGTTCGATCCAAAAACCGGCGAGAAACGGAGCGTCGGTCCGGTGACGACGAAGGGCGAAGATACGATCAATCTATACCGTGGCAGCGACGGCAGGCTTTACATCGAATCGAGTCTGGGCAACTTTCGAATAGAGGGAACCGAGGCCGTTCCGGTGGAGGCGCTTCCCGATCCATTGCCCGAACCTGCGCTCTCCGACGGGACGACCTTCGCCTTTGCCGACGCCGCGGAGCAACTCAATCGGAAGCTCGAAATACGAAAGCCCGATGGAGCGGTCCGAACCTTTGAACTGAACTACGAGGCAAGCGGAAGCGAGATCTTCTACGTGCACGCCGGGCCTGATGGATGTATTTACGGCTCCAGTATCCTCCCGCTTCACTTGTTTCGCTCTGATCCGAAGGATGGAGAATTGGTTGATCTGGGCACGTGTTCCGCGGCCGCTGGAGAGGCCTACTCAATGGCCAATCTCGATGGGAAGATGTACATCTCGGCATACGGCGGTGCCACGCTTTCCGTGTACGATCCCGCTCAGCCCTACCACTTTGGAGATCAGCCCGGCGACAACCCGCGCGATCTGGGGCGCATAGACGATATTTCCTACCGTCCCCGATCCACCCTGTCCGGTCCTCTCGGTCGGGTATGGACGGCATCCATCCCGGACTATGGAATGTGGGGCGGCCCGCTTTCCTGGTACGATCCGAAATCCGGTGAGAAGCATGCCTATTACCGGATAGCCGGGGATGCGAGCTGCTACACGCTGGCCTGGTTGAAGGACGAGCGGTTGATCGCGGTGGGAACCACCATTCAAGCGGGGAGCGGCGCACAGCCGAAGGTGGAGCAGGCCGTGCTTTTCCTCTGGGATTACGAAGCGGAGAAAAAGGTGTGGGAAGGAACGCCGGATCGCCCGGTTTTCGCCTTTACCGCGCTTTTGACCGGACCCGACGGGAGGCTTTACGGTACGATTCAGGGAGGAGACCGACCGGAGCTTTTCGTCTTCGATCCGAAGGCGCGGGCGTTCACGCACCGTCTTGAATTACCGTCCGGAGATCCCCTCGATCTTGGACTCCGGAACGGTCCTGACGGGAAGATATACGGGTTCACCAGTTTCTGCCTCTACCGTCTCGACCCGGCCTCGTTGTCCGTTGAGGAGCTTCTTTGCGAGGAGCACGCCTTCACCGTGGCGGGTCCTATTCTCGGACGGGAGGTCTATTTCGCCACCGGACATCGGCTGCGGGCCGCGAAGATTTTTTGAGCGCAGGCTGGCTCAGCCAAAGCTTCCCAAAAGCCAGGCGGGCAGGAAAATGACTTTGGCGCTATGGTGATGCTTCTGTCCGTAGGCATCTCTGGTGATCACCGCCGCCTGCGCTGAAGGATAGATGGACAAGAAACTCTGCATCCCGGAAGGAACGCTCGTTCGTTTCAATGCCTGATATTTGACCTCGATGGGCAGGAGCGTTTCTCCGGTCTGCACGATGAAATCTACTTCGGCGCTGTTCTTGGTGCGCCAGAAATGGAGATCGTCCAGCACCCGTAATCCCCTGTAAAGGTGGATGAAGGCGAAGTTCTCTATAAGCGCGCCTCGATCCGGTCGCATGCCCAGTTCGCCGAATTGCTTGAGGACGAGGTTGCGCAACCCTAAGTCGAGGAAGAAGAGCTTGGGCATCTTGATCACTTCCCGCTTCTTACGACGGAAAAACGGACGGATTCTTTTGATGATGAAGGTATCTTCAAGCATCGTGAGGTATTTTTCAAGCGTAGGACGGGAGATCGCCAGATCCGTCGTCAGGGTATTGCCGTTGAGCAGTTGTCCTATCTCTAACGCCAGGAGTTGGACCAACTGGTTGAAGGCATGGGTGTTTTCGATGGAGAACAGGCTGGCAATATCCTTGTGGACGTAAGCGGAAAAGATCTCGTTAAGCAGGATCAGTTTCTTTTCAAGATTGGCTTCCAGCGCTATGGCGGGGTATCCCCCGTACCGGCAATACTCGTCCAGCAGCTTCTGAAGGGGATGGATATACAGGTCGGGTAGCGAGGGAGGAAGTTGATCCTCCTGGAGAAGCTTAGACAGCTTGTAGCTTTCCAGAACCTGATGCAAAGTGGTTTGATTTTTGAATTGGAGAAATTCCTCGAAAGATAGGCTGAAGACTTCAAAAAGAATCTTTCTTCCCACCAGGGCATCCTTGAACTTGCGCCGAATGTCCAAGGTGGACGAGCCGGTGCAGATGATTTTGACGTTCGGATGATGGTCCACGAGGAGCTTCAGCAGTTGGGTGGGCTGATTGAGATATTGAATCTCGTCTATGAAGAGGTAGATCCGCTCTTCGAAATCAGCTCCTTCGAGACGAAGCGATTGGATCAGCGCCTCCGGTCCATCGTTTAACAGATTCAGATGGTCGAGATGCTCCAGGTCGAAGTAGAACAGGTTCGTCGGAGGGACCTCCTGCGCCAAAAGATGCTGAATCAGCAGATAAAGGAGGCAGGTTTTGCCGACCTGACGAGAGCCGATCAGGACGAGAGCCTGTGGGTCGTCCAACCACGGAAGGATGGCGGGAAGCACGGAGCGGGGAAACAGGGCGCGGGTGCGTATGGATTCGGGGATCATTGGGGTTTTCCTCCTGAGAGTTTGAATTTAGCTTGACTAAAGTTAAAGCATTCCTAGACAAAAGTCAAGCTATTTGTGCTCCCGTTTGAGAAAAAAGAAAAAGGGCTATGCACCGTGCATAGCCCTTTTGATAATGCCTCCTATGTATTCGCAGTCACCCTACTTTTCCCACACATAGATCGGGTTGCTGTATGCGCGTCTCCGATCCACTGCGAGGCATTCCACCCGATAGTAGGATTTCCCGCCGCCAAACCGATCGGTTACGGTGCGTGCCACCCGGACCTCTCCGTCGGGCTGGATGGTTTCGAGCACCGCGCCGTTCCTGATGACCCGGATCACCGCCAGACCTAAGCTGTCCGCGCACTCGAATGAAAGTTTGATCTCCGCGTCCGGCTTGGCATACACCACGTCGCCCATTCTCGCTTCGTCCATTTCGATCCGCACGAGCGGCGCGTCCGACACAAAACAGTGCCCCTTTCGGACCGCATCCATGACCGCGTTTTTATCCAAAGCCTCGCAGAATACGCCGTTCCAGATGTCTCCTATTCCTTCCGCCAGATGGGCGTCCGAGTTTCCGAGAGCGATGACGCGCTTGCCCTGAGACAGGTGTTGGTCCCAGAGTTCGATGCTTTGCTCGTCCGTGACGTCGTAGCAGTCGAACACCTGATTCGCGCCGTTGATGATCTCTATGGCGAATTCGTCTCCCAACAGATTCAGCGCGTCTTTCTGCTCCTCCGAATACCGCGTGCCCGGAAACCATCCCGCGGGATGGGGGATGAAAGGAAATCCGCCCAAAGCCTGCACGCGCCGATAGTCGTACACCAGATCCTGCTTGGGGGTGTATTTCCGGTCTAACCCCAAAATACCCAAATGGTGATACTGCGTGCCCGGTTCCTGGCCCCACCACACGTGGTCGTACTTCCGGCAGCTCCGCTTCTGATTGACCGTTCCGTGATCCGTCACAAAAAAGAAATCCAGCCCGGCCGCGTCCGCAACAGCCTTCAACTCATCCACGGTTCCAACGCCGTCGCTGTACGTCGAATGCGTGTGCAGATCTCCCCGGAACGCCCGGAACTCCACCAACTCGAAACTCCGTGTGATCCGCTCCCGCATCACTTCCTTCCACCACATCATGACATGCTGGGGATATTCTACTCGCTTCTTCGCGAATTGCCGCGCCTTCTTCCGCTTCTCCGTCTCTCGCTTCGTCATACATCCTCCTGCTCTTTGGGGATTGGTGATTAGTGATTGGTGATTGGGCGCTCCCTCCCAGTCACGTTTTACGTTTCACGAGATGTTCTCTGCGTTCTCTGCGTCTCTGCGGTGTGTTTTTTTCTATCTGAAATCCGGCACTTCGATACGCTTGCCGCCGAGCTCGGCGCTGCGATGGGCGCAGATGCCCGGCACGGTGAAGTCCATCGCCCGATAGACGTCTATGGGGGGCTTTGTCCCTTCCAAAACCGCCCGGACGAAGTCGTCCACCATGAAGTATTCAGTAGTGCCGTGACCTCCGGCCGTGGCTTCCGGCGGCGTTTTGGTGTGGCTGATCCCCAAGGGGTAGGGGATCATGTCCTGCAAATTCGGGACGTCCTCGAAATAGCCCTTGGATTTGTCCCATCCGCACCGCGCGCTCTCTAAGGTGCCTTTGGTTCCATACACCGTGTACCAGTTCATCGGCGGCTCCCGCACGATGGAAAATCCGCACAGAATTTTCACCACCGCACCGCTCGCCATCTCGAACAATCCGACTTCCATGTCAATCACCCCAAGCTGGGGGGCTACGTTAGATCCGGTGCTCAGTCCCGATACGGATACACACCGATCTTCGCCCAATAGATCGAGGATCGGGCCCAAGCTGTGGGTGCAATAATGGATCGGCGGCAGGTTGGCTCGCCACGTGTGTTGGCCCGGTTCATCCCGATCCACCATCAGGGAGCGGCAATCGTGGATATACTCCGCCTCCGCATAGACGATCCGCCCCAATCGGCCCTGTTCGATCATGTGGCGCCAGGTCTGGATGAACGCAAAATAGCACGCATTTTCCGCCATCATATACGTGCGCTTCGTGCGCTCCACCGTGCGCACGATCCGCTCACACTCCTCTAAGGTGTATCCCCCGGGGACTTCGCTGAGCACGTGTTTCCCGCTCTCCAGCGCGGCGATGACGTGTTCCGCGTGAAAAGGAAGCGGCGTAGCCACGACCAC
>JAUWMS010000401.1 GCA_030613045.1 Candidatus Latescibacterota bacterium
TGAGGCTACTCTTATCGGACTGCCTCAACTTCCGAACCGAATCCTTGACACGTAAATATCGCACGGCGTCTCCCAATCGCCCGGATGCTCGATTTTGGGATAATACTCGTGCATCGAATAATCGCTGATCACATATTCGTCGCCGTATTGAACCACGCCGGTATAACTGCTGTCCCCCGCGCTAAGAAGCTCCATCACCAAACGAGGCCGCGTTCCATCCATCACAAAGATTCCCGTCCGAAGACCGTGATGATACGCCTCCACGCGGGCCGGATCCACTTCGAAGGCTTCCTCCGTAGTGCCCTGAGTGAACTTCTTCCAGTCCTTTTCCAGTTCCCTGAATCCTTCATCCGACTGAGCACAATACCGCCCGCTGATCATCACGCGTTCCCCCGCCTCAAACACATTGGGCGCATGAATGATGCGACCGGAGGAAACGGTTTCCCAGCGGTTCTCTGAGGGCGCGTAGGTGGAAAGGAGCATCTTGAAATGGCTTCCCCGTTCCGCCCGGGCAAACGCCATAAGCCGATCATCTTGCACAAACAGGTCCGTTTCATCGCCTTCCGCTTCCCGGGGAAGGATCGTGGAGACCGCCTTCCAATTCCGGGCATCCCGGCTGGAAAGAAGCGTTACCGATCCCTCCTCATCCGGCAGGCGATACACCGCCACCACGTACTGATCGCGCCATTTCCTGGGACGCCAGAACACACAGGGGCCGCACTCGAAGGGATCGCTCCACCGACCCGGACCCAACCGCTCGAACCCATACGTGATCACATCCGGCTGACCGGGCCAACGCGGAACGCTGGCACATGGGATATACAGTATAAGACGGCCGTCCGCCTGGAGAAATTTCGGATCCCGGTTGTCCATGCCCGGCACTTTCAGCATAGCGTCCACGGACCAGGTGACGCCGTCGCGGGAACGCAGCACCACGATCACGTCCGATTCAGGGTTTGTAGTCGTGGGCGTACTGTGTGAATGCCCTTTGCGGAAGGTAATGAAAAACTCCCCCTGAAAATACGCGAGGTCCGTAAAGGCATGGTGCATCACTTCGGGACGTTCAGGATCGGAATACACCTTCCGGTAATCGCACAGGGTCGGCTTGGGGAAGTCGTTCACTCCGAGAATGGATAGCAGTTCCCCGGCGACAAAAGACGCCATTCCGGACTGGGCCACGCCATCGGGGAGCCAGCCCTCAAAAAGATGATCGTACGCCAGCCGGGTATCCAGGAAATAGCGATGGAGGTCAATCACGGCAAGCGATTTCTCCTCCGTTAGACTTCGCACGCTCTGAGCCAAAGCAGACAACCGCTCCTGACGTCGGCGCAGTTCTTCAAGGGTGCAGCCGCTCGCCGTCATCCGCTCCGAAATCGGAGTCGGCGTCATCAGAATCGGCTTGGTATTTCGCGCCGCGATCCCGTCCACGATCTTCTCTAAGTTTTCCCGAAAAGCCGCCGTCTCCACGCCGGCAAGCGCATCCTCCGCGCCGAACATGACCAGCACGGTATCCGGCGATTGCGAAAGGACATCCCGCTCCAGCCGGGTCAAGCCTTTTGACGAAGTGTCTCCCGAAACACCGGCGTTGATCATCTCGACGTCATCCTCCACCCAGTCCGTGAGGATACGCGCCGCAATCGAACGCCACGTCTGGCTCTCCCGCACTCGGTTCACCGTCGTCGTCCCATACTGGAAACAATCGTGAAACACATCCAACTTGGCCGACGTGCCCAGCGTTACAGCGTCTCCAAAAGCCACGATCTTCGTTTCGCTCATATTTTGACGCTCCTCTCCCACGTTTCTGTTCTCAGAATGAATGAGGAATGTAGTGCTCTGTCAAGTTTATTTTGAAGGACTGTCATTCTGAGGAGTGGAGCGACGAAGAATCTCGGTTCTGTTCCTCGTGCGTTCTGCTGACAACGAGATTCTTCGCCTCCGCTGCGCTTCGGATCAGAATGACAACTCGTCAGTCTATGCTTGACTCATCGAATCCGTCAAGATAAACTTGACAGAGCAGTAGAATGAACAAGGCACTTCCACCCCTGTCTGAATGGGGTGGTTGGGCGGGGTATTGCTCATTGCTCATTATTCATTGCTCATTGCTTTAATGCGCCAATATACCCAAACAAAGGCATGCTGTCTTTCATTTTTTCAACACAGTTTTAAACTATTTCAACTTTATCAAACAAAATTATCTCGGCACGGAGGTATGGGAAAACATTTTCTGAGTGGGATACTCTTCAAGGTGAGTCAAAGGCAGGCAGATTCCGGAAACGCCGGACTTCTGAATCAATCGTCGGTAATGGCGGGGAGAGAAACCAACCAATTTCTTAAAAACCAGACTGAAATACTGTGAGCTTCCAAAACCCGCCTCAGCGGCGACCTCGCTGATATTCAGGTCCGAGTCCTCTAAAAATTCTTTGGCTTTACTGATTCGCAATTCCATCAAATACTCGATCGGCGAACATCCCATAGCCCGCTTGAAAAGCCGCTCCAAATGCACGGGGTGATAATGGGTCACTTCAGCTATGGCGGACAGCGTAACTTTTTGCGAAAAGTTACGCTCCATAAACCGCTTCGCGTCGGAGACCGCCTTCGGTAGAATCAAGGGCGGCTCGTCGGCGGATGCGGCATCGTCCGAAAGCGCATTCCGATGAATGCGAAGAAGAATGTCTAACATGCACGCCTTCACAGCGAGTTTATATCCGGTCTTTTTATGGTACATTTCCCGAAAAAGGCGCGTAAACAGCGGACGTATTTTCGGAACGTGCAGCAACCGGCTGACCAAAGGAAGTCGTAAATCCTCCGAGAAAATGGGAGTGGGATGAATCTTATCTTCCCGCAGGTTATTCGGAAACCATTCCCACCAGGGCATCGAATCGTATCCGCCCACGTAGCTAAAATCGAAGTGCACGCACTGGCGGACGAACGGCGTTTCATGATCCGCCTCTATGCTGTGCATCACGCCCGGAGGGATCAGCACGATATCCCCGCGATAGACCGGAAATCGCTTGCCTTGTATGACGTATTGCCCTTTCCCATCGTAAATATACTCGATCAGATGGTCATAGAGAATCCGTTCCCGGAACCGGAAGTCCGGCCCGGCCTTGTATTCGCTCACAAACCGGACGTGAGGGGAGATCGCATCTATGGAAAGATGAAACCTTTTGTTATGATCCGGGGCATGCGCGGGCATCGGGTGATATCCTTTGAGCACTATTGCTGCGTCAACCTTGGATTGACGGGTTCGAAGGTGATAGACCTCCGAGGTCTGGCAGACCTCGGAGGTCTTATCTATCCGTCAAAATAAACTTGACAGAGCACTATACGAGTCCAGGAAATAGCTACAGTAGCCACGAAACCCTTAGATGTGACTCCGTCACACCCTTGGTAAATTCCAACCTTCTGACAAAGTCGGCATGCAAGTTGGTTCGGGAACCCAAAATCCCGAACCAAGCCCTAAATAAAAAATGGTAATTCCTATACGACCTGCATGATTCACAGATTTGCCCAAAATCCTTTTTTTCTTTTGTGCAACAAAGCGTTTTGGATTTCCGGTTACAAAACGTTATTTTCTAAGAACAGCCTGAAGCCGGGGTGCATCATCCAAGACTTGAAATTAATCCGG
>JAUWMS010000013.1 GCA_030613045.1 Candidatus Latescibacterota bacterium
TTGCCCCAGATGCTCTCGTTCCGCAAGCAGGTCCGCGCTGTCAGGAAGGCCCAGGCACTGCGAGCGCGCGGGTTTGATCGGGATCCTGTGGGAGTCTGATCCTACTAACCTGCGTACGGTCATAATCTGCGTTTTTTGGAAGTCCATGGTGCGTCGTCCGTTGCCCGTTGAGGAGATAAACCTCGTGAATCGCGGAAAATGCGCGATTTTTTCCAACGGCAACGGACAACCGACAACGAGCACGCACGCGGTTGCCCAGGCATTAAAAAGCTCCAAAAGTGCCCGTTCAAAGTATACACCCCCCGAGGCTCCGATAGAGGCGGATTCTATGAAGGGCAATTTCGGCTTTGTACGAATGCTTAAAAATAGAAATTTCTCGCTGCTCTGGTTCGGGCAGATCGTTTCGCAGTTTGGAGATCAACTCAACCAGATGGCTTTGGTCGCCCTGATCTACATGCTTGGGGCAGGCCGAGCTTCCGGGATAGCGTTCTCCAAACTGATGTTCGTGGGCGGCCTTTCTGCGTTGTTCGGTCCCATCGCAGGGGTGTACGTGGATCGGTGGAATCGTAGAAAGATTTTGGTCGCTTCGGACATTTTGAGGGGGATACTGGTATGCTCTATTCCCTTTCTGAGTGGAGCGATGTTTTCGGTGTATGGAGTGATGTTTTTAGTGTTTATCGTCGGCAGGTTTTTTCTGTCCGCAAAATCCGCCTCTATCCCGGACATCGTGGAGAAAGAGATGCTCTTAACGGCGAATTCGATGTCCGCGACGGCAGGCATCGTCACCATGATGGTCGGCTCCGGGATCGGCGGGTTGATCGTCGGCTTAGTGGGGTGGAAGGCGGGATTTGTTCTGGATGCTTCCACGTATTTCATATCCGCCTTATTGCTGTCCTTTCTGGTCATGAAGCACCTCCCGCCCGTTGGGGTTGGAACGAACCTCGAGTCCTCCGTCCAGAAATTCGGGAAGGATCTGAGGATGGGGATGAGGATTATCGTGAAGGACCAAACGCTGCTATTCGCGATAGCGGCTTCCAGTCTCGTGATGTCCCTGACGGGCGTTTTTTTCGTGTTGTATCCGGTATGGGTCCGAAACGTTTTTCACCTGGGAACGGGCAGCCTGGGGACTCTGATATTGGTCCTCGGCGGCGGTATGGTCTTAAGTTCGTTCCTCGTCGGGAAATTTGGAAATCATCTATCGAGGAAGCACTTGATTCTCCTCAGCTTCTTGCTGACGGGCATGATGATTCTATTCTTCAGCAATTTTCTGTCTCTTCCCTTATTTATGCTCGGCACCTTTTTCATCGGCCTTTGCATTGCTCCTGTTTTTATAGCGGCGGAGACGATTCTTCAGGAAAACCTACGGAACGACATGCGAGGAAAGGTTTTTGGCACCAAAGACGCGATAGCCAAGTCGGGATTTGCATTTTTTGGGGTTGTTGCGGGAATCGTTATAGACATCGCGGATGGCAAGCTCCTGTTCGTAGCCTCCGGGATCGCCTGCCTCCTTTCTTTTATAGCTGGGGGGATTTTTCTTTACAGTGTCGGCACCCATCGGATCACCGGAGACTACCTGTTGCTACGTTTAGCCCGGCCTCTTGTAAAAATTTTGCCGAGGAAAGTCAGCTATTGGTTTGCATGCAGACTCAGCGATGGGGCCTATTATCTGTTTCGGACCAAGAGAAGAACTGCTGTGGAAAACACCGCCCGTGTTCTGGAGCAAGGGAAGGACGCAGGGACCGCAAGGACCGTTAAGCGCATTTTCCGCACCTACGGAAGGCACTACGTGGATTTGCTGAACTTGCCCGATTGGGACGCTCGGGATATGGAGGCTTCTATCCGGATCGAGGGATTGGAAAATATCCATCGGGCCTTGCGGCGAGGGAAAGGAGTCCTTGTGGTGGGGCCTCATTTGGGGAACTGGGACGTGGGAGTTGCCGCGCTTAGTCACTACGTTTCTTCGGTGAACGTCATTGCGGAAAGGTTGAATCCGCCTAACTTGAATGAGCTATTTACCCAAATAAGAGAAGTCAAAGGAACGAAAGTCATTTCTCTTGGAAAACCTATGAGGATATACCGGGCCTTGAAAGCGAATGAAATAGTGATCATGTCGAGCGACCGAAATATCGTCGGTAAAGGCATCTCTGTGGACTTTTTTGGGGACAGGGCCCAACTTCCTCGGGGGCCGGCCGCCTTTGCTCTACGCACGGGAGCCGTCCTCGTTCCCGCGTTTACGGTTGGACAGGACGATGGCACCTATCTTCTTCGGTTTGATGAGGCGGTATATGTGGGAACAAAGCGCCGCCCATCCTTCACTGCGTTCGAGGACAAGATGGACGATATGCAAGCGCTTACGCAGAAAATTGCCCGGAAGTTAGAAACCTATATCCGAAGATACCCTGACCAATGGTGTATGTTGCAGCCTGTATGGAAGAACGGAGGATAATCCGTTGAAGATCGGTATTGTTACGCCCACGTACTATCCCTATCCGGGCGGCGTGTCCGAGCATGTGCACCATACGTATTTGGAGTTGAAGAGGCAGGGACACGCGGTAAAAATCATCACCACTTCTTTCGGGAAAAGGGTGACAGAGGACGAAAAAGACATCATCCGCATCGGACGCTCCATCCCGATGCTATCGAACGGCTCCATCGCCCGAATGGCACTTCCTCCTCTTTTTTTCTCCGGCAGGATGAAAAAAATACTGGACCGCGAGGCCTTTGACCTATTGCATCTCCACGAGCCGCTGGTTCCGCCCCTTTGCCTGGCTGCTTTAAGGGACTCCAAGGCCGTCAATATAGGAACCTTTCACGCGTTCAAGGAGTTTTCGTTAGGGTATGCGATCTTCAGGTCGTACCTGAGAAAATACAGCCAAAAGCTCGATGGTCGCATTGCGGTTTCCGATTCTGCAAAGAAATTCGTTAGCAGAACCTTTCCAGGTACTTACCGGATCATTCCGAACGGCATTGACCTCGATCGGTTCAAGCCCAACGGGAAGATCAAGCAATTCGACGATGGAACCTTCAACATCCTATTTGTCGGGCGACTGGAGCCGCGCAAAGGGTTGAAATACTTACTCCGAGCGTTTCCCCGGATCAAGGAAAAACTTCCTCGTTCCCGGTTGGTCATCGTGGGCAGCGGCCCATTGGAGCGGTACTACAGACCATTTGCTCCGAGACGTTATAGAAGCGACATCTTCTTCGAGGGGTTGGTCTCTAAAGAAAAACTGCCTTCCTACTATTCGACGTGCGACGTGTTCTGTTCCCCGGCGACGGGCAAAGAGAGTTTCGGCATCGTGCTACTGGAAGCGATGGCTTCGGGGAAAGCGATCGTGGCTTCGGATATAGCCGGGTATCGGAATGTTATGACCGATGGACAGGAGGGGCTATTCGTCAAGCCCAAACAGCCGGAGGAGATCGCCAACGCCGTTGTTAGGATCGGATCGGATGAGTCTCTGAAAAAAAGATTGGGAGCAAACGGATTGGGGAAGGCAAAAGACTACTCCTGGGATAACATTGTCAGGAAGACGTTGCGCTTCTATGCGGAGCATATTCGTATCGCCATGCGCGCTTGGGTTTCCCCATAAGCAGGACGTAAATTTTTGGAGTGCGGCAGCCATGCCGACGCTTTCAAACCGAAAGGAGGTGAATGCGATGTTTGAGTTGATCCGAAAAACCATTCTCGCCGGACTGGGCGCCGCGACGCTCACGAAAGAGCAGGTGGATAAGCTGGTGGATGAACTGATCAAAAGGGGGGAGGTCACTGCCGAAGAGCGTCCGAAGCTCGTGAAGGACCTGCTGGCGAGGGCCGAGAAAAGTGAGAAGGAGTTGGAGGGGAAGGTCAATGAGTCCGTCGGGAAAGCCATTGAAAAGGTGGGCATTCCGACAAACTCGGACTTAGAGGCCCTAAGCGGGAAGATAGACCAGTTGACCAAAAAAGTAGATAAGGCGGAGAAGACGACAGCGAAATAGCGCCAAGAGGCTTTGGATTCGGGATCTCTCCCGGATCCAAAGCTAACCTGCGCACGGTCATAATCTGCTTTTTTTGAAAGTCCGTTATCCATGGTGCGTCGTCCATTGCCCGTTGAGGAGAGGAACCTCGTGAATCGCGGAAAATGCGCAATTTTTTCCAACGGCAACGGACAACCGACAACGGGCACGCACGCGGTTGCCCACGCATTAAAAAGCTCCAAAAGTGCCCGTTCAAAGTATATCAAAGGACCTTACGTTTCCATAAGATAAAACCTACGGGAGGAGAGATGCACCTCACTTTCCTTTTCATCCCGATACTCAGCGCATTCATCGGTTGGCTTACCAATCGGGTGGCCATCCGGATGCTCTTTCGTCCCAAAAAGCCCCTCCGCATTCTGGGGTTAAAGATTCAGGGATTGGTCCCGGCCCGGCAGAAAGAGATGGCTCGTAAATTCGGGGAGGTGATCGAGCGGGATTTTCTGAGGTCTCAGGATATCGCGGCGCTTCTCAGAAAGATGGAACTGGGGACACGGCTCACCATAGAGATAGACCGCATGGTGGACGAGCGGATTGCGAATGCTTCAATCTCTCTGATGCTTCTCCGAAGGATGCCCTTGCTCAAACGGCCGCTCGAGGCCTTTGTGGAAAGAGTCAAACGAAGTGTGAGAAATGCTTTCGTAGAAAACATCGAGTCCGCCGCGGAGGAGGTGGTCCGGTATGTTCAGGAGAACGTTGAGATTCGGGAGATCGTGAGCACGCGCATCGAGGCCTTTGAGACGGACTATCTGGAGGAGGTTGTTCTCAGATTGTCTAAGAAGGAATTGAAAGCTATCGAGTACTGGGGCGGTGCTTTAGGGTTCGTTGTCGGGCTGATCCAGTTGGCTGTGATTTTCCTGATCCGGTGAAGGATGCCCAATCCTCGTGGCGCGGATAAGTTGAAAAACCTCCCGCAGATTGGCAACCTTGCGAGCGGTTCAAGAAACTATGAAATGATAAAGTGGATACACTGGATAGAGGCGATCGTGGGGGCAGTCATTCTCTTCGCAGGGCTGTATCTCAGCTTTTGGACAGAGAAGGCAAAGAGGGGTTTGAAAGAGCTATCCGATTTGCCAGAGGATGATTTAGCTTTTATTGGGAGTATCATAGGGCCAACAGGATTTGTCCTCATTTACCTTGGAATTCGTGGATTCTTGCGATAGTGAGGATTGAGAGGAAGCGATGGATATGCTGGGCTGTGCTTAGGATTTCGGCACAGGCATGATATGGAACGCGGATTACGCGGATCAACATGGATCACCCCTTAGGTTAAGGGGTTATCCGTGAAAATCTGTGTCATCCGTGTTCTATACCGATCGCTGCGGCAGCCCCGCGGCCATTCTCGGCCTCTAACTGGTTGTGGCCATACTGAGATCAGGGAAGTTGTGAAAACGGCGCCCGGACATATAGGAGAACGGCCTCATGAAAATAGCATTGGATGCGATGGGCGGGGATTATGGCCCTTCGATCATCGTTGAAGGCATATCGGAAGTATCACGGGATGCGGAGGTGGAGATTATACTGGTGGGGGACTCGGAGAGGATTGAGCGCGAACTAAAGGACCAGAACCTCAAGGGGCGTCCTATTTCAGTACTCCACGCGGAGAGCCATGTTGACATGCACGAGTCTCCTAAACGAGCCCTCAGAGATAAAACCTCGTCCATCTTCCTCGCTGTACAATTAGTGAAAGATGGCAAAGCAGATGCCGTCATCAGTGCTGGAAATACAGGAGCTATGCTTGCCCTTGCGCTGTTTGAACTGGGGAGATTGAAAGGGGTGGATCGTCCGGTCCTTGCCTCTCCGCTGCCCACCCTCACAGGCCGATGCTTTCTCCTCGACGCAGGAGCCAACGCCGACTGTAGCCCCAACCATCTTCTGCAATTTGCCATTATGGGAAGTGTGTACGCCGAAGATGCGATGGGAAAGCCGAATCCTCGGGTGGGTCTCCTGAGCATTGGGGAGGAGCCCTCTAAGGGGAACAAGCTTACCTTAGAGACCTACAAGATGCTTCAACGCGCGGATTTGAATTTCATCGGGAACGTCGAGGGGGGCGATATTGTCGCAGGAAAGGCGGACGTGGTGATCTGCGATGGCTTTGTGGGCAATGTGGTCCTGAAGACCATTGAGGGCGTCGGCGAGGCGATTCATACTATGCTAACGGATGCGTTTACCAGAGCCTTCCTACCCACAGATAGATCGGAGGCGATCCAGTCCGAGTTGAGCAGGCTTATGCGGTCGTTTGACTATTCCGAATACGGCGGCGTGCCTCTGCTTGGCGTGAATGGGGTGTGCATCGTGTGTCACGGACGTTCCAATGCGCGTGCTATTCGCAATGCCATCATCGCGGCCGTGCAGGTCGTGAACCACCGACTCAACGAAAGGATGGAAAAAAAACTGCGCGAGGTTACTCGGGAAGTTTGAGATCCGAAGAGCATAGCGTGTCAAGCGTAAGTGGGGGGGGCGGAAAATATAGTTACGTTGCTCATTGGTTTCGGAAAGCATCTGATATAAACGGGAGACGACAAGATTGATAGAGCAAACGAGAGGATTCGAGGTCATAGGTACAGGTTCCTATTTGCCGGAGAGGGTGATGACCAACCAGGAGTTGGAGCGGATGGTGGATACCTCCGATGCGTGGATCCGCGCGCGGACAGGCATCGGGGAACGGCGTATTGCGGCGCCGGATGAAGCCACGTCCGATCTGGCGCTTGCCGCCGCCGAGAATGCTTTGCAAGCCGCTGGGCTATCGCCGGATGCGGTGGATTTGATCATTGTGGCCACCGCGACACCGGATATGCCGTTTCCGCCCACGGCTTGCCTTGTTCAGCACAGGATAGGCGCTTCAGCCGCTGTCGCTTTCGACCTGAGCGCGGTCTGTTCCGGATTTTTGTATGGTTTCTCCACAGCGGTCGGGCTTATTCTTTCGGGAATCTACCGTACGGCGTTGGTCATAGGCGCGGAAGTGTTTTCTAGGATCGTGGACTGGGAGGACAGAAGCACCTGTGTCCTTTTCGGCGACGGGGCCGGAGCGGTGGTTTTGCAGGCTACGGATCGTAAGCGGGTGTTCGCTTCCTATCTGGGATCCGACGGGGCGTGGTCCGAACTGCTGATGGTGCCGGCCGGGGGATCCAGAATGCCGGCCAGTAAAAGGACGGTGGACGAACGCTTGCATTATCTGAAGATGGGCAACGGAAAAGAGGTTTTCAGGCGGGCCGTGCATCTTATGACGAAAGCGGGCCTGGAGGTGCTGAGCCAGGCAAACTTGAAGTTAGAGGACATTGACTTTCTGATCCCCCATCAGGCCAACATACGGATTATCCATTCATTGGCGCAGAAGCTGTCTTTGTCGAAGGACAAAGTGGTGGCGAATGTCCACAAGTATGGAAACACTTCTGGAGCCTCCATTCCCATCGCTCTGGATGAAGCCGTCCGATCCGGAAAGATCACGCGGGATGATATCATTTTAATGGCTGCCTTCGGTTCAGGCCTGACGTGGGGAGCCGTGTTGCTGAGGTGGTAGCTGTGGGTTCCTCCTACGGAAGGAAAGACCGGCACATCCCTGAAAGAAAAACCAAAAAAAGGGTCTACGCTATCAAAAAGCATAGACCCTTTTCGAATTTCTCTGGTAAGCATTCAGCGATCCGATATCCGCCTCTCCCCTCAGCGCAGCCGATCTTCCGCCCGCTTCAAGAGTTTCCGGACCTTCCCCAATTTTTCCTTCAACCGTGCTTGATTCGCCTCGTCGAGGTCGTAGCTCAAAATGCGGCGGCATTGAGAAACCGTCTCGGCGAATCGCTCCTGCTCAAAGGAGATCGTGGCGATCTTCCACCGGCATTGGATGGCGCTGTAATGATTGCTTTGGGGATCGGCCTCGTACGAAGCCAGCATCTCGCGATACACCTCAAGCGCCTGATCCCATGCCCGCTTGTGCTTGAGTCCCTCGGCCCATCCCCACTTGAACACCCGGTAGTCGGGATATTTCTCCGAAAGTCCGGACGACAGCGCGATGGCTTCGTCGTATCGCCCCTCCTTCATCAAAATCCAGACCAATTGCGTCCGGGCCGCGATCCGGGAATATCGGCTTTTCACCGCAGCCCGCTCCACCAGCGCGATCCCTTCCTCCCGCTCGTCCCGGATCACCGGAAGCCACCAGAGTTTCCGCATCATCTCGCTTCGCCAGTACGTGAACGATCCGATGCCGAGATATGCATCGCACAGATCCGGATTGATTCGCACGGCCCTTTTCAGATTGCCAACCCCACGCCATCCGTCCCGAAAGGCCGACCACCAACGCTCCAACTCGCCCTCATGCACCCCCTTGAATCCCTGCGCCATGCCGAGATAAAAATAGAGCCACGCCTCTGATTCGGTGGAATGCCCTTCGATCAATCGCTGCGACTTGGCTATGGTGGTGTCGAGCAGCGCAAAAAAAAGGGACTCCTCGTAATAGTCCTCGAAATCCATCATCTTCGCCTGAAGCACCACCGCCTGATACATATAGCCCGCCGGATACGCCGGATCCGCGTCAATGATCTCCTGAAAAAGCTGCATCGCTTCCGAATATCGGCGCTGCATCATCAATTCCTCGCCCGCCGCAATACGACTTTGATCGAGGACCGGATTGGCCATCGCCATCGCGCCCACCGTCAAAAGCAGGCAACCGGCAAGGGCCGGCAGATAACGGACAACGCGTTTCAGAAAGATGCACTTCTTTATTGGACTGTGCATCCTAATTGAACTCCTTCCCTGAAAAAGCAGAGGCCAGAGGCCAGAGGCCAGAAGGCCAGAGGTCGGAAGTCAGAGGTCGGAAGTCAGAGGTCAAAGATCGGAAGGCTGAGAGCTGAAAACTGAGAGTTCCGTTTGGCATTTAGGGGTTAGCTGATCCCCGACCCCTTATCCCTGACCCCTATTTCAAGATTTCGAGTTTCACTTTTGCGGTGCCGCTTTGCACCAGCCCGATCTTTTTTGCGGCCCCGTAGGAGAGGTCTATGATCCGCCCTTTGACAAATGGGCCTCTGTCGTTGATGCGCACCATCACGCTCATCCCGTTGGCCAGGTTCGTGACCCGCAGCTTCGTCCCGAAGGACAATTTTCGATGCGCGGCGGTCATGGCATGCATATTGAAAATCTCTCCGTTGGCCGTCTTGCGTCCGTGAAATTTATCCGCGTAGTAGCTGGCCTCCCCGATCTGATAGACCCCGGAGGTCGGGACCGATCGGGTCGTCCTATGTTTCCCGGACCGTTTGGCGCGATACTTCGGCGCCGGAGCACATGTCACTTCGGACATCATTATAGCTGTGATGAGCACTATAGCAAGGATTAAATTGATTAGACCCAATCTTTGAAATCCAGGCAGTCTTTCCATTTCAAACCTCCAGGGCGCCTATAATTTCCTTCACCGAACCCATCCCCCGCTCCCTCAAAGTGTCTTCCAGCCCCTCCACGATTCGGATCGTGGACGTCGGATCCACGAAGTTCGCCGTGCCCACCTGCACGGCCACAGCCCCGGCCAACATAAACTCCAAGGCATCCCCGGCGTTCATAATCCCGCCCATGCCGATCACCGGAATTCGCACGGCCTGAGCCACCTTCCACACCATGGCCAGCGCCACGGGTTTGATCGCGGGGCCGGAGAGGCCCCCGGTAACACCGCCCAATTCGGGCCGTCCGCGCGTTGCATCAATGGCCATTCCGACCAGGGTGTTGATGAGCGAGACCGCATCCGCCCCGGCCTCCTGCACGGCTGCGGCGATCCCGGCGATATCGGTCACATTGGGCGTCAACTTCGCGATCAAAGGGAGTTGCGTGACGTCTCGGACCGCGCCGATGACCGCGGCCGCAACCTTGGGATCCGCGCCGAAAGCGAGTCCGCCTTCTTGCACGTTGGGGCACGAGATATTGATCTCCAGCGCGTGGATGCCGGGACAATCGGAAAGCCGGCGCGCCACCTCCACGTACTCCTCCATCGAACGTCCGGCCACGTTCACGATCACCGCAGTTCCGCACGATCTCAGAAAGGGCATCTTATCCCGCACAAACGCGGCCACGCCCACGTTGGCCAGGCCGATGGAATTGAGCATCCCCGACGCGGTCTCCACGATCCTCGGCGGCGGGTTGCCCAATCGCGGCTCCAGCGTGATGGCCTTCGTCACGATCCCTCCCAATCGGGAGAGATCCATCACCGCCTCGAACTCCTGCCCGTATCCAAAGGTTCCGGAGGCCGCCAACACCGGATTCTTCAGGTGAATGGGGCCGATCTCTATGCTGAGATCGGGAACGTTTTTTTTGGATAACACGGTGCTCATCTTTCCATCCCCACTCGAAAATTATGTTTTTTTCAATCCGAGATCCGCAATCCGAAATCACCAAATCACTTCCTCCGCTTCGAACACCGGGCCCTCCGTGCACACCCGCTGGTATTCGTACCCCGGCGGCACGGACGACCGGACTTTCACCGCGCACCCCAGACATGCGCCCAGTCCGCATGCCATGCGGCTTTCTAAGGAAACCTGACAGGGGACCTCGTATGCGCGGCACAACGCGGCCACGCTCGCAAGCATCGCAACGGGGCCGCAGGCATAGACGATCGGAGACGCGGATGCCTCGCGTCCAGCTTCAAGTTGTGCGTTCAGAAGATCGGTCACCACCCCTCGATCTCCGAACGAACCGTCGTCGGTGGCGATGTGCACCGTGACGCCTCCCGACCGAAGCAAATCGTGGCAAAGGATCCCATCGCGCGTTCTCGCGCCGATCAGAGCGGTCCCCGCGCGTCCCCGAAGCCAATCCTCACACAAAAAAAACCGCGGAGCAATGCCGATGCCGCCCGCCACGAGGAGGACTCCCCCACCTTCTTCGGACACCTCGAATCCATGCCCCAAAGGGCCCAGAGCGTCCAGACGCTCCCCGACCGGTTTGCGGGAAAGGAGCCTCGTTCCTTGACCGACGACCTGATAGAGCACCTGCACTTCTCCGCGCTCCCGGTCCACGCGATGGATGCTGAAGGGTCTGCGCAGAAGCGGATCGGTTCCCTCCCGGATGCGCAGATGCACGAATTGCCCCGGACGAGCCTCTTGGGCGATCCCGGGACTGCTGAGACACAGCCGGAAAATCTGAGGGACGATCCGTTCCTGATGCAGGATGGTTGTTTTTGTATCGGTCATCGTTGGTGCTTGGTGAGTAGTGATTGGTGAGTGGTAAAAGCAGTCAGGTGCAGGATGTGCAGCCATTTCCACAAAGGAAGACCATTTTCGTCTTGAACTTGCGGATTTCTTGCGCGTGGAAATAAATTCTCCCGCTTCCTCTGAAAACCCCGCTCAAGCGAGCTGTCAGCCCGGTTCACCGGGCTTTGCATTCGTAGCGGGACGATTGATCGTCACGCTGACGTTCGATTGCATTCGCAGACGACCCCGAACCGTGAGCAGAGCGAAGCGGCACTCACGGCAATCACTTTACTTTCTCAGGCTGTCCGAGTCGGCTTCCATGGGCAATTTCATCTCAGGCAGGACGGGCCGGGGAATCTCCGTCTTTGCGTTTACGCTGTCCCTTTCTTCCGGGAGCAAGATTCCCGGTTGTTCCGTCTCGGAAGAATGCGCCACCGTCGTGTCCGATTCGGCTTCAGAGATCGGTTCGGCCAAGCTATCCCTTTGATCCGGGGCCAAACCGCCGCTCGGTTCCGTCTCAACAGCGTGCTCCTTCACAGCGGTGCTGTCCGTTTGATCCGGCACAGACACGCCGGTCGTGTCCGTCTTGACTGCGTCATCCGGGACCGTCGTGTCCATCTCACTTGGCTGATCCGAAGCGGGCATACCGGTCGGTTCCACCTACGAAGCGTGTCCCTCCGTCGTTTCCGGTTCGGTTTCGGAGGGACGCTCGGCCATCCTGCGCTGCCATTCCAGTTTCTCTTTGGCAATCCTCCCGAACTCGGTATCGGGAAAGCGCTCCGCAAGCTGTTCGTACTCGAGACGCGCCCGGGCCGAATCCGCCACCACGTTTTCGTACACCCACGCCACCGTGTACGCCGACTTCGGTGCGTACGGGCTTTCGGGATACTGTTCTAAAATCTCTTTGTACCGGGAGATAACCGCCGCGCTCGCTCCTCCACTCTGACGAAGCCTTTCGGCGGCGATAAACGCTTGCTCCGCCGGATCCTCCCCGAAGGCATCCTCAGAGACCGTCCTCCCCAACTTCCGCTCTGCCGCCTCAGCCGCCTCCGAATCCGGATACTTCTCTATCAGTTCCTCAAAGACTTCCTTTGATTCTTCGGACTTCTCAAAACCTTCCTCCGGGATGCATGCGATCGCATAGAGCGCGCGGGGAGCCAGATCGCTTTCGGGGAACGCCTCGACCACGCGCCGATACGCGGCCATTGCCGAATCCGGCTGATCCAATCGCACCAGAAACAATTCGGCCAGTCCAAAAAGCATCTCCGCGGAGACGGTCTTCGTGGAGTCCGCAAGGTCCGCCCGGAACGAGGCCAACTGCTCCAGATCGGCGCGCTTGACTTTGGCCAATCGAGCCCCTTCGGAGGAGGAGGATTCCTTCGCGGCCCGGTCAAAATATTCCGCGGCCCGCTCCGTGTCGTCTTTCTGGTGGATCACTCCCATCCGATACAACGCTTCGGCGGCCTGCGCGGTACGGGGATATGCTTCGGGGATCCGTTCGTATTCCTCCAACGCCAAGTCCGTCTTTCCCCATCGGGCCGTGCATTTCGCGATCCGAAGCTGAATGTCCGCAAGGCGGGCTATCCACCGATCTCCCTTTTCGAGAAGGCGGTAACTCGCGAGCGCGCCCTCAAAATCTCCGGTCTCCTCGAGACACGCCCCGATCTGCATTCGGGCCTCGTACGAAAGCGCCGGAGAAGCCTTCAGATTCCACGCACTCCGGAAGGCCGGAAGCGCACCCTCGTAATCGCCCAGCGCCTGAAGTTCCCGGCCCAAACGAAGATAAGCGCGGGCTTTCGTCCTTTTGTCCCCGGAGACCTGGATGGCTCCCCGGTAATAGCCCGACGCCTCCTCGGCTTCCCCACGCCTCGAAGCCACGTCTCCGAGGGCCACGAGCACCGCGCCGCGCCATGGTGAATCTTCCGCCGCGATCAAAACCTCCAGTGTCGCGATTGCCTCGTCCTCGCGTCCGGTCTCCAAAAGCGCCAATCCCCGCCAATATCTTCCCTCCTCCACCAGATCGCTCTCCGGGAAATGGCCCTCCAACTCCTCGAACTTGCGAATGGACTTTTCGTATTCCCCCTTATGGTAAAATGCCTTGCCGAGAAGAAGGAGGCTGTCATCCACCCATCGGCTGGCCGGATAGAACGCCAGCACCCGGGATGCCTTCTTAATCGCCTTATCGTAGAGGTTGCCTCCTGCACGACGCCCCGATCCGGCAACATCCGTCCCCGACTCCTCCCGTCGCGCCTCCGCCTCGTCGAAAGCCTTCCGAGCGTTGTAGAATGTATTGAAATACGCGCACCCGGAAAGGAGGATTAGAAAGAGGAGTACGTAGATGTTTTTCAAGGCTGGTCTCCTGTCCGGCGATTGGTGAGTGGTGAGTAGTGAGTA
>JAUWMS010000014.1 GCA_030613045.1 Candidatus Latescibacterota bacterium
CTCACCTGCGATCTGGAGCGGGCATCCCACCATCGCCAGAGCTCGTCCGTGCCCACGTGCACCACGCAGACGTTCTTCTCCGCAATATACCGGAGCACTTCCTCGATGGCCCGGCGGGTGGCCGGATGTTTTTCGATGTTGACCGCATGATAGAACATATTGAGCGTGAGATGATACTGAGCGGCCATATCAATCGCAGGGGGCACTTCTTCCGGTGGAACGCTTTCATCGGGATCGCCCGGTCCCCCACGACGGCCCAACTCATACGCGGTGAGCGGTTCCTCGATGAAATTGATCCGCTTGTTTTCTCCTCGAAAATCATCGTAGAAATAATAGGGATAGGCCGTTCCATGACCGAAACAAAGCCGGGATGCATTGGAATCTATGTTTTCAGGAACGTATCCCATGAATGTATTATCCGCTTTGCCGCCGCATCGCATGCGCCATTTCATGTCCTCGATCCAGCCGCCCCATTCTTCCGCATAGTATCCGCCGTGACATCCGGTAGAGATGGCTGAAACGCCATAAACTTCCTTGAATGTTCGGTATAATCCGGCGAGGCTCTCTTCGTCCGTGATCTCCAGGTCAAAATGATCCTCGCTGTAATAGCAAAAATAGTATTCGATGGACAATTCGTGCCCGTTCGTCTTGATCGCTTCGGCGTCCTCCGGGGTCAGGTCATAAGAGCCGCCCCGACTCAACACGTGGATGTTATAGGGAAGCCCCTTGCTTTTCATAAAATCGGACGCCGCCAAAAGCCCTTTACTCCCCGGACTGCCGCAGCCGTCTCCCGACCAGTATAAAAGGGCTTCCGGGACTTCCTTCCCTTTGGGTGGAATTTGATAGATGAAGGGATGCGGGTTCTGAGCGATGATGTTTTGCAAAAGAAAAAGAATTTCATCCGCATAAAGCACCTCGCCCGCTTTATCCTTGCCGATCTCCGCGAGACGCAAATCCCCTCGATATACCTTCTCGTCTTTGTCCAATTCCTTCGTATAGGGCCTACCCTGATGCAGCAACCAGACCGTTTTGGCCACGTCGAAGGCAAAATAAGCCGCATGCCCCGCTCCATATTGGTGCCAGAGGATCGCCGGGCATTCGGCGTCTTTTTCTTCGCGGTCATACAGATGCGCTAATTCAATTGCCCCTTTGGGCTTGACCTGTTGCACGTCGGAAAAAATGAGCAGCTTCTGTTTCGGACGCAAAGAGGAATGGATGCCCTGGGTCAACGGATGAGGCGTGAACTCAAAATAGCCGGACAGAGTGTAGTCATTTTGGGATTGAGCGATACGCGAAAACGGCTCGATCCCGAATAGCTCATCCAAGCCTTGCACGCCGAACCCAATCAGCAGGCCGCCATGCCGCACCCATTTTCTCAGATTGTCCCGCGCCGCAGTGCTAAGTTTTGCCCCGCTTTGCCAGCCGATAATCAGAGTAGCGATTTTGCTCAGACCGATCTCGTCCGCGAGTTGATTGAATGATATGCGTTCTATGCTCAAACCAAGTTGTTCGGCGATTTCTTGGATATAGACGTCCCAGTAGTTTTGGTCGTTTTGATTTAGTTTTTCTCTCAGGTTCTCATCGCAAAGGGTGGCTATCATGACTTTTTTTCCAAAGGTGCTGAAACCCTGAGTGGAACACCGAAAAACACTGAACTACACCGAAAAAAACCTAAAAGCTGCTTTTTTTCTTGGGCTGATCGTTAAGCGAATTCCGCTCCCAGAACACGCCGTCAGCATAACCTTGAATAGAGGGGTCTTGTTCCGCGAGCTGCAATCGCTTTTCTGCCCAGCAACAGTATTCCTGGTTCATTTCCACGCCTGAGAACTTTCGGCGGAGCTTTTTAGCTACAACGGCTGTTGTGCCGCTTCCAAGAAAGGGATCGAACACAAAGTCTTCTTCTCCGGAACTGGCAAGGATCAGTTTCGCGATGAGTTTTTCAGGCTTCTGAGTTGGATGGTCGGTATTTTCCGGCATAGACCAGAATGGAATCGTGATGTCAGACCATAAGTTCGAGGGATGCGTCAAGCGGTAATTGCCGTTCTGACCTTCATCCCAGTCTTTGGGCTTCCCATCGTCCGTGCGATATGGGGCAATGACTTTTCGCTTGAGTTTCACGGAATTTACGTTGAAGAAGTAGTCGTCGCCGCAAGTGCAGAACCAGATATCCTCCGTATTGTTTTTCCAGTTGGATTTTGCTCCCCTTCCTTTTTCCCGTTCCCATGTGATTCTGTTTCGCACATGGAAGTGTTTGTCGAGGATGGGGAAAACCAAATTCGATGTTCGCCAGTCACTGCACACATAAAGCGATGCAGTCGGTTGGAGGATTCGAGTGAAGGATGCAACAACGGACTCGAACCACTTTTGATAGTCTTCGGACTGCCTGGAGCGGAACAGGCGCCCATTGTAATTCTTTGTCAGGTTGTATGGAGGATCAACGATCAGGAGGTCAACGAACCTATTGGGAAGGAACTCGACAGCGTCTCTAAAATTCTGCTGAATGATACGGTCCGTTATTGATTCCACGGTCGCTGCTTCCGTGAGATGCAAGAGCCTTCCGGACAGCTCTGTAATCTCAGTCTCGGAACAGGTTAGGGTTCTGTTTCTTGGCGCTCGCTGCTTCATTTCATTTCCTGCTTGGGTCCGACCTTAGTTTAGGATACCAAAATAAAAAACAAACCCGGTCCATTTTGCCGCATAATCTCATTCTGCTGCGATTACGCCCTCAATATGCTTCCTTATTGGAACCATGATGGTTGCCCAATCCCGGCCAAATTCATGCTTCATTTTGTATGAGGCCGGTTCACTCATCCGGTTCGCATCCGGCCTTCCTCTTTTCACCCAGACGAAAATCGGGGACTTCGAGACATGTGCCATTTTGCTTTGCGGAGATGCTCGCCATGATAGCCGGCGCGGCGGTCTCAACGGACTTGTACACATCCATCGGCGGCGTGGTGTCCTCGAGGATACTCTCTATGAACGAGGCCGCCGGAAAATAGTCCGCATCTCCGTGCCCGCTGCCGATAGCCTCTTTGGGCAGTTCTTCCGGCTCGTATTTCCACTCCATGTCTTCCGGGCTGTCGGACTCCTTCATGGAATCGGCCAACCACATTCTCATTTTGTCCTTCTCAGCGCGGTTCGATTCCACCACGCCCTTCGTGCCCCAGATATGGTACCAGTGGTTGGGATAGTATCTCGGCACGGTGAAGGAGCAAGCGAGCCGCATGACCGTGTCCTTTTCGGTGTACATAATAGCCGCCTGGACGTCGGGCATATCCACCCCCTCTAAGCAGTAGCTTTTCGGGCGCGTGGACATGCAACTGACCCGAACCACCCGGTCGTCCAGTATGCTCAGAAGCGGGCTGAGTTCGTGCGGCAGATAGATGATCGGGGGCATCCCGTTGCGCCAGGTCTTTCTTACGTTCAGCCCTTCTCTCAGCTCACTATCCTTGTACCGCACGCCTGTCGTCGGATCCTGCCAGTATGCTCCATCACAATAGTGAAAATATTGTCCTTCCACAAAGAGGATTTTTCCCAACTTTCCCTCTTTTACCATCTCCCGCCATGCCCTTATTTGCGGCCAATAGCGGGTTTGCTCGCACAATTGAAATTTGAGGCCGGTTTTTTCCACAGTCAAAACGATCTTCCAGCAGTCCTCGATGGTGAATGCAAGCGGCACTTCGCAGGTCACGTGCTTTCCGGCGTACAGGGCCTCGCAGACCAGATCAACCTGTTTGTCGGCGTCTGTGAATACCCCAACCGCATCAAGTTCTGCTTCCTTAAGCATTGTAGAATAGTCGGTGAAGGTGCTGATGTCGCCGTCTCCAAGTTGGGCCGCTCCCTCTTCAAGCAGAGGCTCGATCCGGTCGCACAGCGCAACCACCTTGCAGTCTTTGATGCGCTGCTGATATAGCTTTGAGAGATATATGCCGCGATGCCCCAGCCCGACAAATCCGATGCGCACTTTATTCATGATATTTGCCCTCATCATTTGCGTAGCCTGGGTTTGATACCCCCCCCCTTGGGGCGTTCAATGCTTTTATAGATACCCCGCTGCTTGCGGCGGGGTAGTTAATTCGGATGTTTGTAATAGCGACTTATGGAAGTTGACTCAATTTTTCGGCAAAGCACACTCGGAGTTACCGCTTCAGCGGTTTATTATAGACCCGTAAACGGGTAACTCCGGAGGATTACCGAAGTTTTAATCAAGCTTCATTAGTCGCTCATTCCCCGACAGGAGCGACTGAAGTCGCCACTACGAACCCGGGACGAACCCGGTCATTTCTATGCTTTGTTCCCCGGATGGCACGACAACGTAAATCCATCTGCGTCCAAATTCGTTCTTCTCTTTGTAAGACACGGCATTGTCGTTGCGCAATACCTGAAATTTGGAAGCTCCATTTACAGGAATCTTCACGATCATCCCGGAAGGATATACACAATGGCACGTGAACCGGATGGAATTCTCCTGAACGATCAGGTCATTGACGGTGGAACGGGAACGCGCCTCCCACCACTCGCACACCTGATCGTTGCCTATGTGCAGCACGCGCGCGCCGATGTACTCAATATACCTCAATATCTCCTCTATGGCTTCCCGGCAGCGCGGGAAATGGGAGATATAGATGGGATGATAGAACATATTCATCACGAGATGGTATTTGACGGCCATGTCAACCGGTGCGTGCACCTCCTCTTTTGCGCAGGTTTCTTTGTCGCGGCCGGTTATGGAGCCTCGGTGGCCGACCTCGTAGCACACGATCGGTTCTTCGATGAAATCAATGCGTTGGTTTGCATGCTCATAGTCATCGTAAAAATAGAACGGATAGGATGTGCCGAACCCAAAAGCAAAGCTGGGGCCGTTGCTGAGGGGATGGTCATGCGGCACAGAATTGCCATAAAAAGAATTATCCGCTTTGGCCCCGGCGTGCAGCATCCACCTGGCAGGTTCCGACCAGCCGGTCCAGCCAAGCCATTTATTTACCGTGCACACGGGACGAACCCCAAACTTTTTGTAGAACAGGTCATTGAGTTCAATGTAGTGCTCTTCCTTCATCGCAAAGTGATCTTCTTCGTGCAACTGATAATACAGGGATATTTCGTGTCCATTCTGCTTGATGTGCCGCAGTTGTTCCTCTGTGATCGGATGGTCGTCGCACATATTGATGTGATAGGGAAGCCCTTTTTTTTTCATCCAGTCGGAGGCGGTAAGACTCCGCTCGACCGGACCGTGATACTCATCGCCGCCCCAATAGAGCAGCGCATCCGGGATTTTTGCTCCCATAGGCGGAATCTGATAGATGAACGGTTGCGGATGTTGAGCCATCATGTTCTGTAGAATAAACACGATCTCATCCGCATAGAGCACCTTTCTGGAATTATCCCCGATGACCTGCAACTGGCTGGTTTTGGGATAGCTTTTTCCGTCATACGATGCCCGCACGGGCCGTCCCTGATGCAAGAGCCATACGGTCTTGGCCACGTCAAAAGAAAAGTAACCCGCAACCCCTTTGCCGTAGCGGTTCCACGTTATCGCCGGACAGCCCAAATCGCTGCCGGAGGGATCATAGAGACGCGCCAATTCAACGCTCCCTTCGGGCTTTGTCAACCGGACGTCCGATAAGGTGAAAAGCCGCTGTTCCAGAGAAAGCGCGGGATGCACCTCGTGCATAATCCGATGCGGCCTTAGCTCAAAATAGGTACTGATCGTGTAATCGTCCGGCTCCTGTCTGATCGTGCCAACGGACTCCAACCCAAATACGTGATCCAGCCCCTCAACGGCAAAGCCAATGAGTGTGCCGCCCGCTTTGACCCAAACGTCGAGAGCATCCCTCATTTTGTCCGTGAGGCTTGCACCCGAGATGCTGCCGATAATCAGAGTTTGAATATCCTTGAGGGATTCGCGGTCTTCAAGTTCGTGAAGCGACAACCCGTTTGCCCGCACACCCAGCAGGTCGTTGATTTCCCGGATGTAAATGTCCCAGAAATTTTCCCCGGAACAATTGACGCTTTCGTGCAACTTCTCATCATAGACACAGGCGATCATGATTTTTCCCTGATGATACCGTCCCGGGAAATAGGGTTCTTCCGACATGCTTTCGGAGCGTCAAGAGTGCGCTCCGAGAGGAACCTAAGCTGTATGTCACACTTTTCGGTGAACGGTACACGGCTTACGCTTCACGGTCCAAAGCAAGCGTACTAATGATGGTGTCCAGATGCACCACAAACTCCGAAGTAATCTCCATGATATGCTGAGGCTCCCGATAGGGCACCACGTTCAGCCAGGTGCCGTTTTCCTGTTGCGTCTCCACGAAGTAATCCCCCACCCGGATCATCCAGTCCTGATACTGCTTCTCCCGGGTAGCCAGATACAAAAGCGCGGCGCCCCAACCCGTCTTGCACACCTGCGGCACCTCGAATTGCTTGTCCGTGCACCGCATCGCAAAAGACTGATACCCTTTCGCCAGATCCAGGTAGTCGGACTTTCCCGTAGCGAGATACAGCCTCACGAGAAACGCGGCGGCGATGCCGGGCACAAAATACCACTGCCGCTCGGCTTCCCGCTCCACCACGTAGGCCGTCCTCGCGGCCTTCTCCGTTAGGTCTGTAATCAGACCCTTGCTCGAAGAAAAGGTGTGGTAGAGCTTGTTCTCCCGATCCGGTTGATCCTCCCAGATCCTGCGCAGCCACGCGCCCGTCTGCTCCGCAATATCGAGACGCCCGGCGACCAGGCAACTCAGACTGCACTGCATACTGAGCCAGATCTCCGATTCGTCGCTCGCTCCGGCTTCCTGCGGCTCGGTGAAAAAGCCCCCGCTGCGCGCATCGAACAGATGATCAATCACCCACTGAATCCCTCGATAGGAGATATCGAACCGGCGAAGAAGGTGCGCACCATAAACCAAATTGGCATTGGGATACGCGTAAAACGCGCCCTCGTACGAAGCTCCTCGGGGATATTTCCCGGAAAAGTCGCCTTCGGGCGTGAACATATTCCGCGCGATCCAATCCGTCAGCCGCGTCGCTTCAACAGTCCGACCGGACACGGCGAAGGCCCACGGCACGCGGTAGTACTCAACGCCCGCTTCCACCGGCCCGATGGAGCCATCGGGATGAATCTGCTTCAACAACCACTGAACCCCACGCTCCTTCGCTTGCAGATACGCATCGAGCTTGTCCATTATTCCCCCCCCCTTTTTTCGGTTTACAGCACACGGTGAACGGTAAGCCGTGTCCTCAAAAAAGTGAACCGACACGTTTAAGTAGATGGACACTATTAAACTTATTGAGGTTCATCACAGCCAGCAGTGTGTTTTCTATTAGGAATCCAGGAAACCAGGAGCGGGCCAAGGGTGATTGCGGAGGGATTACTTATCCCTCCTCGCTTTCCCGATCCACCACCATCGCCATCAACTCCGCCTCCGCCACGAGGTCGCCATCCACATACGCCTTTCCCTGCATCTTGCACATCGTCCGGCGTTTTCGGATCATCTGCAACTCAAAGCGAATCTGATCTCCCGGCACCACCGGCTTTCGAAATCGGGCATTGTCAATGCCCATAAAATACACCAATTTGCTTTGAGGATCGTCCTCCGCGTTCAACAGCAAGATTCCGCCCACCTGCGCCATCGCCTCGATCTGGAGCACGCCCGGCATCACCGGCTGTCCGGGGAAATGTCCGTTGAAGAATTGCTCGTTGATCGTCACGTTTTTTAGGCCGACCACGCGTTCGCCGGGAACGAGCTCGATAATTCGGTCCATCAACAGAAAGGGATACCGGTGGGGCATAATATTCTGAATGGCGCGCACATCGAATACGAGCTTCTTGTCCTTCGTGCCTTTTCCCTGGTATTTGCTTAGAATTTGTTTTTTGCGAACCGCTTTGCGGATATTTTTCACCAACTCGATGTTGGCCGCATGCCCCGAACTGGCTCCCATCACGTGGCCCTTGATTGGCATCCCCAATAAAAAAAGATCCCCAATCAGATCGAGCACCTTGTGCCGACAGAACTCGTTGGGAAATCGCAGGGGCGTGTCGTTGAGCACGCCCGTGGTGCCCAGGCGGATCGGCTCCGAGATGTCGAATAATTTCCGGAGATGTTCCAACTCCTCCTCATCCATCTTTTTATCCACAATCACCACCGCATTATCCAGCGTCCCGCCTTTGATCAAACCCCGCTCCCTCAGCATCTCGATCTCGCTCAGGAAGGAGGACGTACGCGCCGGGGCGTATTCTTTTACAAACTCGTTCAGGGAAAACATCGTGGTATATTGCGTGCCCACCGTTGGATTTTTGGGGTCGCTCATAAAAGTGATCTTGAAATCATCCGAAGGAAGCACCAAAAGTTCCACTCCCCTGGATTTCATATCGTCGTAAGAGACGACTTCTTCGACCGTTAGATAGTCCTTTGGCGAATTTTGCTCTACGATCCCCGCGTCCAACAGCGGCTTCACAAAAGGAAGCGCGCTGCCATCTCCCACGGGCGGCTCGATCCCGTCCAACTCCACCACAAGGTTGTCAATCTCCAGCCCCGCGATGGCCGCCAGGACGTGCTCCACCGTGCGTACCTCCGCACCATTGAGACCGAGATTCGTCCCCCGCGAAATATCCACCACGTGCTCCACATCCGCCGGAATCTCCGGTCGCCCCGGCAAATCCGTCCGCACGAACCGAACTCCGGCGTTGATCGGCGCCGGTTTGAAAGTCAGGCGGGTCGTCTCTCCGGTATGCAGCCCAATGCCCGAACATGAGGCATCCCGTTCGATCGTTTGCTGTTGTTTGGTCATTAAGTGTCTCCCCGTCTTACCACGGAAAAACACGGAAGATCACGGAGATTATACTGTGGCCTTCCGTGGCAATCCGTGGTGAGGGTTTGTTCCTCATTCCCTATTTTTTTGCCTCAGTTTCTCTTCCAACGCCTCGATCCGATTCCCCTGCTCCTTCACGATCTTCAGCAGTTCGGGAAGCCGCGCCTGCGCCGCTTCGATTCGGATCTCCTCCCGATGGGGGCGGGCCGGATAGCCCGACACGACCGTCCCCTCCGGCACGGACTTGCTCACCCCGGCCTGCGCTCCGATGCGCGCCCGATCTCCGACGACGAGGTGTCCACCCAGTCCGGCCTGTCCTCCGATCTGCACCACGTTTCCGATCTTTGTGCTGCCCGAAATGCCGGTCTGCCCCGCGATCACCGTATGCGCGCCCACCGTCACGTTGTGCCCGATCTGAACCAGATTATCTATCTTCGTGCCTCGTTCGATCCTCGTCACGCCCAGCGCTGCCCGATCTATCGCCGTATTCGCCCCGATCTCCACCTCATCTTCAAGCACTACCTTGCCCACTTGGGGGATTTTATGATACTTCTCTCCGTCGAACGCAAAGCCGAACCCATCCGATCCGATCACCGCGCCGCTGTGTACGATCACCGCCCGTCCGATTTCCGTGCCGTGATACACTGTGACGTTGGGATAGAGCACTGTCCGGTCTCCGATCCGGGAGCCTTTGCCCACAAAACAACCCGCCCCCACGACCACTTGGTCTCCGAGTTCGCATCCGTCTTCGATCACCGCATAAGGCCCCAAATAAACGTCCGCCCCCAAACGAACGCCCGCTCCCACCACCGCAGTCTCGTGCATGCCCTTCGGAAAACCCACCCCATCCCCATAAAAAAGCCGAACCACCTTCTGCAGACACAGATAGGGATTCGGCGACACAATGCACGGCCCGACCGCATCCTGTTCCAACTCCGGGGGCACCATCACCGCCGACGCCTTCGTAGAACCTAAAAACCGTCGATACCTCCGATTGGCCACAAAGGAAATGGCCCCTTCGCCCGCCTCCTCAATCGGCGCCACGCTCCGGATAGCAATCGCCCCGTCGCCAACCAACCTCCCTCCCACCAAACGGGCTATTTCGTTTAAGGTCGTTCCCATCCCCGCTCCTTTCCCCCGTTATTGGTGAGTGGTGAGTGGTGCACCCCACCGACCAATAACCACTCACTACTCACCAATCACCAGCTAGTCCACCTCTTTATTCAATTCCTTCAACACCCGATCCGTCAGTTCATATTCCGGTTTGGCGAACACCACCGCCGGAATATCCACGTCGAAGACGAAATCGTAGTCCCCTTCTTTTCCAAGCTGGTCCAGAATGGTGTTGATTTTGTCGTATATGGGTTTGAGCAGTTCCATGCGGCGCTGGGCGAATTTTCCGGAGGGGGCGATGATCTCGTTGACGAACCGCTGGTACTCCGCGTATTTCTCCTGAATGGCCTTTTGCTTCTGCTGCTGGGTCTTCTCGCTCCACATCAGCGACTGCGCATCGTACTCCTCACGCAGACTGTCCAGTTCCGCTTCCTTTGCCTGCGTCTGTTTGTCCCATTCCAACTTGGCCTTTTCCAACTCGGCCTGCACGTCGGCCATACCCTTATACTCCGTCAGTATCCGGTTGGAATCAATGTACCCGAGCTTCAAATCCTTTGCCGACGCATCCCCTGAAAAGCCCGCCATCAGTCCGAAAAGCAACGATGCGACCATCCACGCTTTCATGCTCATGCCGTCCTCCTTGTAGTGTAAGGCTTCGTTAAAATGAAGCGTTACACTTGAAGAGATAAACTTACTGGTGAGTGGTGAGTGGAAACCTCTCCACGGGTCAGCAACTTAAAAACTTTTTCCAAACTGGAAGTGTGTATGCCATTTTCCTGACCGTTTTCCGTTTGTGAAATGATCGAATCCGTACGCGAAGTCGAAGCCGATCATGCCGATCATCGGCGCCATCACCCGCACGCCGAATCCCATCGAGCGCTTCAGATCGAAGGGATCGGTCTCCGAGAACCACAGCCAAGAGTTGCCGGCGTCCGCAAAGAGCAGGCCGTAAATCTGCTGCTCCACGATGGGGAACTGGCACTCCAGCCCGGTGATGAACATCGCGCGTCCGCCCTCGGAAGGTCCTACGGACATATCGTCGTAGCCCCGGATGACGCCGTCGAAGCTCGTGCCTCCCGGACGAAACCGTTCCCGAGGAAGTACATCGTGCTCTACTCCGAAGCCATTCACGTACCCCATTCGGTTTTTCACAACAAGCGCCGTTTTCCAGAACAGCGGATAATAGAACTCCGAATTCACTTCGTGCTTATGAAACCCTGCGTCGCTCCCCAGGATCTTGCTGGCGAATTCCATCCGGTAAGAATATACCGAACCCCGGGAGGGAAATTCCGGTTTGTCCCGGCTGTCCCGGAAATAGGTGGCGCTGATGCTGCTCGTTCTCTGAGGCCAGGTGCGCTCCCGGAGGCCGTACGGATCGCTATACTCTTCGCTGAAATTGCGATACCCCACCTCTTCGAGACGATAGATCAGACGCACCGTGGAATAGTCGTCCGGCCAGGTAAGGTGCCTTCCCACGCTTACATATCCCCCGTTTCGGTTCTCATCGTAACTGCTGTACTTGTAGGTCAATTTGTAGATGCTGAAGCTTCCGCTCGTGGGCGTATCGAACAGCCACGGTTCGGTAAAACTCATTTGAAATCTTTCCTGCCGGGTCCCGAAATCCCAGTTGAAATCCAAGTTCTGACCGTTTCCAAAAAGGTTGGGGATGCCCAGCCCAAGCGATCCCGTCAGCTTATACTGTTCGCTGTATCCCGCTCCCATCATAGCCTGGCCGGTGGATTTCTCCTCCACCCGGAACGTCAGATCCACGTCCCCGTTCTCCAGCGGCTCCACGTCCGGCTCCACATTTCCAAAGTAGTTCAAGAGATAGATATTCCGGGCGCTCCGCTCCAACGCCGAACGCCGGAACACCTCCCCCGGAATGACCTTTAACTCCCGCCGGATCACCTTCTCCTTGGTTTTCGTGTTGCCTACGATCGTCACCTTCCGAACTTTGGAAGGCTGCCCTTCCTCGATCATAAAATGAAAATCCAGGGTCTGCCCCTCCTCCGTGGTCTCGGGAAGAATCTGCACGGATAGATAGCCCTGCTCCTGATAGGCGAACGCCAGGCTGGTGTAAATTCGCTCGAATTTTTCCTGATCGTACGTATCTCCCTCCGAAACCGTGATCTTCTCAGCGATCTCCTTATCGGAGAACAGTGTATTTCCTTCCCAGGTAAAAGCGCCAAACCAATAAAGCGGCCCTTCTTGCACCGCAATGTCGATGAACAAATGTTGCTTCGAATCGTCGTAATAAAGGCTGTCCCGAACGACCTCCATATCGCGGTACCCGTTCTTCCAATAGAACGCCGCGATCTTCTTCAAATCCTCCTGAAAGACGTCTTCCTTGAAATCGCCTTTGCGCCACCACCGGTTTTCCTTGGTCTCCATCTGTTTTTTGATTTTAGCATCTCCGAACGTCTCATTCCCTACAATCTCGATGCGTTTGATCTTGACCTTTTTGCCCTCTTCGATCCGAAGGGTAAGCGCCACCTTGCCGGTCTCATCCGGGTCCGAAATCTCGGACGTCACCTGAGCGAGAAGATACCCCTCTTCCTCGTATAGCCGCTTGATCCGCACCTGTGCGTTTTTAATCCCCTTTTCTCCCACAACCTGCCCCTCCGCAAAGCGCAACACGTCTTTCAGTTCCTTCGTCTTGATCTTATCGTTTCCCTCGAACACGATCTTCGACACGGCCGGAAACTCCTCCACCTCGATTGCGATTTGCAGCCCCTCCGTGTTCTGTCCCACGACCACCAAGCGAATATCCCGGAACACGCCCAGCGCATACAACCGCCGAATCGCATGCTGGGTATCCTCCATCGTCAGGTCTTTTCCCACGGACAATCCAGACGTGGCCAGGATCAACGAGGCATCCGACCGGATGTTTCCGCGCACCTCCAATGTTTCAATCTTCGTCGGGGGTATCTGAGCCTGACTTGGGCCGATCCATCCGATCAAGCAGGTGCACAGAAATAGAATAGCTGTCTTTACATACATAGAAAATTCTCCTCTGTCGTGAAGATTTCCAAAGTCTTCGAGACTTTGGAAATCTTGATCTGCCCTTCAGCCTTCATTCGGAAGGAAAAAGCCCAAGCACCATCCTGTGAAACGCCTCAAACACGCCAAGGTCGTTTTGAAGATAGGCATACACGCGTTCCATATCCACCTTCATATAGAAATGGGTGAGCAAGTTGCTGAATTTTACCATCTCAACCATCTTTTCAGCGAATCTTTTGTCCTCGATGTACCCGGAATCGAACAATACGAGAAAAATATCGCTGTTGGTCTCCGGACGCCTCAATCCATATCCCGCAATGATATGATTGCCCAGGTCAATCTCGTCTGTTCGTAGAATCTGTACAAGCTCAAAGAACAGAATGGATTCCCACTCGCGCATCGCTTCAGGCGCAGCCCCTTCCTCGAAAAGCACCGCTATATCTATGTCACTTAGAGCGTTTTCTTCCCCTCTGCGATACGACCCGAACAAATATGCGGCCACTACGAACGCACAGCCGGAC
>JAUWMS010000472.1 GCA_030613045.1 Candidatus Latescibacterota bacterium
TGTCGGCTCGATGTAACAATTGGCGTCCATCGCACGCATCTTAGAGGAGAAATATCAGCAGGAAGCCGAAGCCGCCGAAGTAGACACCACGGCCGCGGAGCCTGCGAAAACGGATAAAGAAAAAACCTCAGACGAGAATGGAAAGATGGCCAAAAACGGCAAGTTGCCCCCCGAACTCCAACGCCTCATCGCCAGCAAACTCCCCAAAGGCGTGCAGATCGAGATCTTGTCCGATCCCTCTACCTTCATTCAAAACGCCATCAGTGAGGTTAAAAATACCGCCCTCCTCGGCGGTCTGTTGGCGATTTTCGTGCTGTATCTATTTCTCCGCAGAATCGCCCACACGCTGATCATCAGCGTAGCCATCCCGGTCTCCATCGTGGCCACCTTCGCGGGGATGTATCTGTTCGACGTGTCCCTCAACATTATGTCCCTCGGCGGACTCGCGCTCGGGGTCGGCATGCTCGTGGACAATTCCATCGTGGTATTGGAGAGCATCTTCCGGTGCCGCGAGGAGGGGGACTCGATCCGGAACGCCTCCATCCGCGGGGTGAGCGAAGTCGGAGGGGCCGTCTTCGCCTCCACGCTGACCACCATCGCGGTCTTTTTCCCCATTGTATTCGTTCAGGGCATTGCGGGTCAGGTGTTCGGCGATATGTCGCTGACCGTCGTCTTTGCCCTGTTGACTTCGTTGGCGGTGGCGTTGTTCTTCATTCCCATGCTCGCGTCCCGAAGAATCGGAGAAAGCGAAGGAGGTGCGATTCGGAAACTCGCCCGAACGGATATTCTTCGCTTGAACGCTTTGTCCTCCGTAAACGGTAAAGACTAAAATTCAAAACCCAAACGCCGCTCATTCTGGACGGCTCTTGCCCGTCTCCCCCACCTCCTGTTCGAGTGGATCTGGCGGACGGCAGCTCTGCTGGGGACGATTCTTTCAGTGCTCTTGAAGACGATCTTTCTGCTACTTCTCACCACGCTTTATCCCGTCATCGTGGCGGTGCTCAAACTCGTGGAGCGCATCGCCCGTTCCGGGCAAACGCGGCGCATCCCGCTCGTAGAGTGGGCCGAAAGCCCACACATAGGTAGGTTGAACTTCTTCCAGCGGGTGTGGGAGACGATCCTGTGCTTCCGCGCGCCTCACGCCCTTGGAGAAAGCCTCTCCGGTTTGTGGGATTGGCTGAAACGAGGAAAACTCATCCGGAGGATCCTCAAAGCGCCCGTGTCCATCCCCGCGTTTCTCTATTTCTATCTCCGATTTTTCGTCCAGATTTTTTTGGAGCTGCTGGGAAAGGTGATTTTATGCGCAACGATCCTGATTATGCTCCTGATCCTCTCGGCCGTTGGTTTGATCGGGATGGTGCTGCGCCCGCTTTTCCTCCCGCTGTTGGCTCTTTTTGACCTCGCGTTTAACGCACTTTCCCGCGTGTATCCCCGCGTCATCGGCTGGTCGCTTCGGAATAAACCGGTCGTGATCGGCACCGCCGCGCTCCTTTTCGCGCTCTGCTGGTTCGGCCTGATCCCCCGGCTGGGAAGCGAACTGATCCCGCAGGTTCATCAGGGCGAGTTCAACGTGGATGTGACCATGCCCATCGGCACGCCTTTGGAGGCCACGGACGCCGCCATACGACCGCTCGAACGAATCATCCTCCGGGAAGAAAGCGTGGATAAGATCGCGACCACCGTCGGGGCGGAGAAAACGACGATGGCCTCGTCCGAAGAGGGAGAACATACCGGACGCATCACCGTACAGTTGGCCCGAGGCGGCGATCTGAAGGACAAAGAGGAGCGTGTAATCCAGCGGCTTCGGAAGACCTTTGGGGAGATCCCCCGCGTAAAAACGGACATCTCCCTCCCAGCGCTGTTCAGCTTCAAGACGCCCATCGAGGTGGAAATCAAGGGATTTAACCTTCAGACTCTCAGCCTATTGAGCCGGAAAGCCGAGGAGGAACTCAACCGGATTCCGGGTCTCTACGACGTGAAGTCCAACATCCAGCGGGGCCATCCCGAAATCCAGATCGTGTATAACCGGGAGCGTCTGTCCGATTACGGCCTGAACCTCCGCGACGTGGCGATGCTGATCCGAAACAAGGTGCAGGGCCGCGTGCCCACGGAATTTCGGGACCGCGAGCGCAAGATAGACATCCTCGTTCGCATCCGGGAGGAGGACAAGGCCACCATCCACGATCTCAAACGGCTGACTGTCAATCCCGGAGCCCGGATCGCCATTCCGCTTTCCTCGGTGGCGGACATTCGCCTGAGCGAGGGACCCAGCGAGATCCGGCGCATCGATCAGCAGCGGGCCGCGCTGATCACGGCCAACATCAGCGGTCGGGATCTGGCGAGCGTCACGCGGGACATCGAGCGCGTGCTTGAGGACATCGAAATGCCCTCGGATTTCACATTCGATATTGCGGGCCAGCGCAGGGAAATGCAGACCTCCATAGACAGCCTGACCTTCGCCCTGGCTCTGGCGATCTTCCTCGTCTATGTGGTAATGGCGTCCCAGTTCGAGTCGCTGCTCCATCCGCTCGTGATCATGTTCACCATTCCTCTGGCCCTCATCGGCGTGGTGGTTGTGCTCTACGCCTTCCACATCTCTCTGAGCATCGTGGTCTTCATCGGACTGATTATGCTGGCCGGCATCGTGGTCAACAACGCCATCGTGCTCATAGACTACATCAACCACCTCCGCAAGAACGGGATGGATCGAGTCGAGGCGATTATCCAGGGCGGCCAGGTGCGGCTACGGCCTATCCTGATGACCACGGCCACTACGGTGCTCGGTCTGCTTCCGATGGCGCTGGGCTTGGGTGAAGGCGCGGAAATCCGCACTCCCATGGCGCTCACCGTTATTGCGGGGCTTATCAGCTCTACGCTGCTGACGCTCATTGTGATCCCGACGGTCTATGCGGCGGTGGACCGGAAAAAGTAACCAGAGGTCAGAGGTCAGAGGGCAGAAGCACGACCGCCTGTATGCTGACTCCTGGATTCTGCATTCATCATTCAACGTTGGACACTGGGCATTCGATATTCAGCATAAACCTTTACACGAGAGATCAACCATGACCGAAA
>JAUWMS010000051.1 GCA_030613045.1 Candidatus Latescibacterota bacterium
GAACATCGCCGGAAGATATGCCGCCAGATTGTTCCCGCAGCACCCATTCCACCCCCGCCGATCCACATCCTCCGCATCCGAAATAAAACAAGGAGTCGTCGTCAGCGGCAGCGTCCCCTGCTCGTGCCCGATGATTAGATCCACCTTGCCCTCGGCAAACAATCCGCGAACTGTTTCTCTCAGGTTATTTTCTACCACAGCGTTCAATCCCTTCCTCTTTGCAATGAGTAATGAACAATGAAGAATAAACAATTCCCCACCCAACCCCCAAAATTCGGGAGGGGAAAGAACATTGCTCATTACTCATTATTCATTATTCATTGATTTTTCTCACCAACCGCTTTGCCGGTCCCAACGTCCGCACGTCCTCCGTCACACCCCGGATCACCTCGGCGAACTTCTCTCCCTCCGCCGCGCTCACCCACGAAAACTGCACCCGTCCCGGCTCGACCCCGATGTGCTCCAGAAAACGCTGGAACAACACAAACTTCCGCCGCGCCGCGTAGTTGCCGCTGATATAATGACAATCCCCCGGATGACATCCCGACACCAGCACCCCATCTATGCCATCCTGAAGCGCCCTCAGAATATACAGCGGATTCACCCGCCCCGAACACGGCACGCGGATCACCCGCACGTTCGGCGGATACTGAATGCGTCCGATCCCCGCGAGATCCGCTCCCGCGTAACTGCACCAATTGCACAGGAACGCGAGAATTTTTGGCTCCCACTGCTGATCCGTCATGATCCCTCCTGTAAAAGGTGATTCGAAGCAAGATGCATCGTCGCTTGATTCACAAAAATTGGCGTGTCCGTCAATGCTTAGCTGAATTGAACTGCACGATCTTTTCCCACAAGATTTTCCCTTCAGCGTTGCAGAACATCTCCATAAACTCCAAGGTAAATTTATTGATAACCTTGGCATACTCCTCCATGAATTGCTCGTTCTTCTCTTTAGCCTTATGGCCGAGAGGTTCAATGAGATCAGTGTATAGAGCCTCGTTTCCGGAAACAAAGGCCCAAAATCTTTGCCCGCACAATTTCAAATAATCCCCCTTATCTGGGACATTGTCTTTGCCATAACAACAACCATTGACCGCCACCACATTCGTAGAAGAAGATACGTTGCTTCCTAAAATTCTCTTGGCTTTTCTGAAGTTATCTTTCATTCTGTTGATCTGACTGCTATTCCCCCAGTTTGGTCCAGACTTGATAGAAACAAGATACTTGGTGTGGTCCTTTTCAAATTCGAGATCAATCCCTTCTGCGGACGATTTGCCTCCGCTGTAAGCTCGACCACAGACAAAGATAGCCAGCTCTTCGAGAAACCCGCCGAATAGCCCCTCTTCCTGAGAGGATAGAAAAGCATCCAGAATGGTCTGCACAAAGTCCCCTGCTGTGTTGATATTCTTGGCTTTGAACAGATATGGATTCTTTCGTTTTATGACGTCTTTCAATCTCAACTTCTTGAGCTTCTCCAGCCGTTTCTGATGAAACTCAGGGATATTCGATTCTACGTAGTCAATGATCTCTTGCTGAGTAATGTAGCCCCTACTTAGCCCATTCTTCAAATATCTCGAATTGGACCTGCGTTACGTTCTGCTTGGCGAGATCGTAAAATTCTCTTAGGGTGTCAATTCCAACAGAATTTCTACGCATTTGTTGAGCAACATGACACGTGGTTCCTGAACCGACAAAGGGATCAAGCACCAAATCATATTCTTTAGTGAACAATTTGATAAACCATTCTGGCAATGCTTCAGGAAACACGGCGCTATGTTTTCTGTTGTTGCATTCTGTGGCTAACCTTAACACATTGGTCGGATATGCTTTATCCCGATTCAGCCAATTAGAGACATTTTTGCCAAACCCACTGCCGACTTTAGAATTATCGCGAATTTTATCCGTTACACTCAATCTCTTCAATCTGGTTTTTGCCCAATCCCCCATCGGAACCATCACGGCTTCCTGATACATATTAAATTTCTTTTCCTTATTGAATTGTAGGCAACGCTCCCATGCATCACGAAAGCGATTAGGCCATTTCCCTGGGAAGCAGTTTTTCTTATGCCAGATAAATTCCTCGGTCCATAACCACCCTTGTTTCCGCATCTCCAAAATTAATTCAATCACATAAGTATGCCGTTCGCCATTGACCGCCTTTTCTTTAATATTCAAAACAAAGGTACCATCTGGCTTCAGCACTCTGAGCATTTGTTGCGATCTAAGCAGAAACCATTCCACATATTTGTCGGGCTTGATTCCTCCGTAAGTGCTTGAGCGACTGTCTGCATAAGGAGGTGATGTAATAATCAGATCAAACGTATTTTCCGGGAAATCGGAAAGAATCTCCAAACAATCTCCCAAGTAGATGTCAGATCTTATCTCTTTCATAGAATCATTAACCTTCTTTCTGAAGCGTCCAGACCTTGCCCGTTTGTGCCTTCACCTTCGGCACTCAAACCATCCTCACCCCAGTCTCCAGAATCTCCTTAACAAACGGATCCTCCGGCGTAAAATCACCGGGGCGATAGGGCATCACCTCAAGTTCAGAACTCACCGAAAGCGTGATCGGCCTGATTTTACTTCGATCGCTTATCCGAATGCCCTCAAATACCTCCGACACAAGCGCAAGATCTATATCGCTCCACTCATCGTAATGGCCGTTTGCATAACTTCCGAAAAGCACAGCCTGTTGGATCGGGATGTTATTTCTTCTCAGAGCAACAAGGTATTTATCTATGGTATCTACGACTCGATCCGGGATTTGAGCCATTGATAATACTCCTTAATCTTTGTATAGTATTGATCGGCATAATCTTTTGTACAGCGTTTATAAAATTCCCGCTTGTATTCTGGGTATCTGGCCTCAAGATTAAAATCATTCACTTCATCAAGAAATATTCTTTGCTCTTGTGTTAATCTCAAAGAGGAATGCTCCGCCAATCTCACAAGATTATGCGTCTTAGGCGGCACCTTATTTTCGTTGTTGAACACATAGATCGCTTTCAGGGCTTTTTCCAATACCAGATGCCCGATGAACAGACACCAATCGTATTTTTCCGACATAAACAAACTCTCAGACGCTTCCAAATCGTGTTCTGCGCTTTCAAGCCAATAAGCAATGTGTTCCTCTATCGTCACCGGTATTCTCCTTACGAGCTACAAAGGTCTCTCTGATACTTCACCTTCCGCTTGTTCAAACGCACTACGCCCCCTCGTTCTCTTGGATTTGCTGCTCGATCTCGTCCCGATGTGAGCGGAAATAAGCCCAGGCATTCGCCAGGTCCTCAGCGCGCAACGTCGGATAGCACCGCAATAAATCCGCTTCACTAGTGCCCAGCTTCCTGGCCTGTACCAATAGCCAAACCGGAATTCGAGTGCGAACGATGCACGGTTCGCCGCCACAGACCCCGGGGATACTGTCAATATCCGGAAAAGCGTCGCCCAGATCGCGCACCACCCATTGAAGCAACTGAGCCTTTTCTGCCCGCGTCATAGTGGACAACAGAGGCTCGACCTCTTGAAAACTATTCATGGTGGATCACCCTCTTCCAAAGTTCTACAACGCTCCTTCGCATCCACCTCCCCCAGCTTGAAGCGAACACCGACAATATAAGGCTCCTCCCCTTCCGTCCAGTGCCCGTACGTAGTCGCGACGAACGTGCCGTCGGGCAACAGCTCCAGTCCGGGATAGGCGCAGTCGCCCCCCTTCAGATTGTCCATCAATCGCACGCGGTACTGGCCCTCGCGCCCCTCGACGATATCGTCGTACGTGCCCACCCACGCCACCCAATCCCCATAGGTCGGCGTATCGTGCGCCATATCGCGGAAAGTAATCACCAACCTTCCGTCGTGCGCATACCGGGCGGTGTGCCGGTCTCCGGTCAACGCGCCGGGCAACTCGCTCGGATCCGACCAGGTCTCCCCCTCGTCGTCGGACAAGATGACGAACGCATTGAACTGCCGACTATTCTCCCGAAGCAGCACGGCCAGTTGCCGCCCATCGGGCGAGCGCAGCAGCCCCGGCTCGCACAGGTGCGCGGTCGGATGCTCCGCGATCACCACAGGTTCGTTCCACGTCAGACCGCCGTCTTTCGAGAGCGTCTTGAACACCTGAAACTTCGCGCCCTTCCCCGTATTGCGTAAATATCGTCCGTCGTCGTGGAACAGGGCCATAAGGTTGCCGTTCTTCAGCCGTCCGAGACTCGCCATCGCCACGATCCCGCCGAAATCTCCGATGGGCGCAAGCGGCGTCCACATTTTTCCATCGTCCTCCGAGACCGCCATGCGGATCGGATAGAGCCCGGAAAACATAATCAGCCGTTTCACGCCCTCCGGATCCACCACGCGGTAAATCGTAGGCACCTCCTTCGACGTAGCCCAGTTATCGGGCACAGGCAGGCGCTCGGACCAGGTCCATCCCCCGTCGGCGCTCCGCTTCATCACAATCGCTCCCCTACCGTGGCCCTTGGGATACACCGCGATCATCGTCCTCTGGTCTTCTAACAACACCGTAGTGGGATGCCCGAGATATTGCCCCGGTTCGCTGTCCACGATAACCTGGCGCCGGGTCTCGTGGGCCATATCAATAAAGGGAATCGTGTACCCGCCGGGCGGTGAAATGGATGGCTCGTTCATAGGGTATCCCTCGTTTCAACAACCCCTCGTTCCTTCGTGGTCCGAACTTCAGACTAAGGTTGAAGGTTGAGGTTGAGACCACCCGACCCAGCCTTTCTTAACCTCAACCTGCTGTTCTTTCGGCATCTATTCCAAATAAGGACGCAATCTTCTGCTCCGGGAAATATGACGCAACCTGCGAAGCGCCTTCTCCTTGATCTGGCGAATGCGCTCCCGCGTCAGTCCATAGCACTCCCCGATTTCATCTAAGGTGAGCGATTCCTCCCGCCCAATGCCGTAATACAACCGAATGATCTCAGCCTCCCGCCCTTCGAGGCTGCTCAATGCGACCTCGATCTGCTGTCGGAGCGAATCGTCCATCACGTCCTCCTCCGGCGTGGCATGGCTTTCATCGTGAATCAGATCGAAGAGGCTGCTGTCGTCGTTGTCTTTGCCGAGCGGTGCGTCGAGCGAACGGTGTCGCCGCCCATTGCTGAGCGTCTTGGCGACCTCCTTGGGAGACATATCCAGTCTCTTGGCAATGTCCTCCGCACTCGGGGGCTTTTCCATCTCCTGCTCCAAAAGGGCGGAGGCTTTGGAGATTTTGTAGAGCGCCCCCACGCGATTGAGGGGCATCCGCACGATACGCGCCTGCTCGGCCAGCGCCGTGAGAATGGACTGCCGAATCCACCACACCGCATACGAAATGAACTTAAAGCCCCGCTCTCCATCGAACCGCTCGGCGGCTTTGATAAGACCCACATTCCCCTCGTTGATCAGATCCCCGAGGGGCATCCCCTGATTTTGATACCCCTTAGCCACACTCACCACAAAACGCAGATTGGCCTGAACGAGTTTGTCTCTGGCCTTCTGATCGCCTTCCCGGATGCGTTCGGAAAGCGCCACTTCTTCCTCGGAGCACAGAGGATGATGTTCGCCCAATTCCTCTAAGTATTTGGCCAGCGCCCCGCCCTCTCTGCTCAATGGTATCTTGGAAAATTTGCTCAACGATCTCCCTCCTATTTGAGGGTTATGAAAAATGAGAAGAAAAAAACGGATTCAAGACTCGGGCAAGGCGCGGCCCCGCACCACGATGAAGAACCGCCCCCACCGGAAAAACCTACTCTGCCTGAGATGCGGACTTGTCGAAGGCATTATAGAGCAACCCAATAAGCCAGCCCCCGATGAACCCATCCACAAACCCGTACACGAGGCCAAGCAGCGCTCCGACGAAGCTCACGGAATATCCGAAGTAGAACTGCTTCAATACAATCAGAGTCTCACCTCCACCTCGAGCCATAATCCAGAGCGTAGCGAAAAAGACCGTTGCGCCCCAGAGGATTCCGAGAGCAAGCCCCAAAGAAACCTTGTTGATCTTCACCATTCTCACCTCCTTATGTACTGGGTTGGAGTATTTGGGTGAATTTTACGCAAATAAAGTGGCTCCCTCGTCACCGAACGATCTGTCGGACGGAAACTACAGTCCATGGATCCAACGTCCGCGTCCACGTGAGCTTCCCGGACGCATCCGCCCGCATCCCCTCCTTTTTCGTGGCCATCCCCCCTTCCCGAAGCAAAGCCGCCTGTTCGGACGAAGGCGGTTCGGGACACCCCATCGCTTCCCAGCCTTTCAGCGCGAACCCGTGTTGTGCATCCAAAGTCTCCACCTCAAACGGCGCGCCCGGCGGCAGATCGTCCAGCGCCAGCGTAAAGGAGTTGGGCGTCCCCTGAACCAGCACCCGCTCCGCCGCATCCCGCGATCCCACCGACATGGGGATCGTGTCCCGCACTTCGGGCGGATAATGATAGAAAAGCGCGCTCAAACGCCCATCCCCGGCGTGCCGGGAAACGATGCAGCCCTCCTCTCGATGCAGCACCTCGTCCCCCAGACGATGGAGAAAGCGATACGCGTGAAACGCCGGCTTGACGATCCCCTGGAAATTGATGAGTCCGAATCCCCCGTGGAAAATGCTCGCTCCGGCCCCGGTTTCCTCAAAAACATCCGTGAACGTCCAGTACGAAAGGGAATCCGTCAGCCCGATGCAATCCAAGTTTACCTTCACGAGATAGGCTGCCGCCTGAAGAAAATCATGGCTGTAATCGCGCGGAGAAGGACTGCTGTTCCATTCCGTAAGATGCATCTCCGCGCCGGGATACGCGCTCTTTGAAATCGCCTGCCTCAACCAGCAAATATCCTTCTCGGTTGCGTCCACCGGCCTGCTTCTCCCCTGCGAGACCCCCTCCGTATCCAGCGCGAAATCCGTCGGGTACGGATGCGCGGAAACGAAATCCACCGGAAGTTTTTCCCGCTCACAGAACGCAAGAAAATCCTCGATCCAGACGCCTTTCCAGTCCAGCGTGCCCAAATCCTCTACCTCTAAGGTGCGCTGAAGCGAAGTGTCCTCCCGCTCCCCCGCGAACCGGTCGTCCGGGACAAAATTGCTCGTGGCGGGTCCGCCCACGCGCAGCCCGGCATCCACCGACTTGACGGCCTTCGCTGATACTTTATATAACTCAAAATACTGCGTTTTTGTTCCACTCCAGAACAGATTCAAATTCGCCTCGTTCCAGACCTCGAAGTACCAGGAGCGCACCTCATCCAACCCATACCGATCCACACAGTGCCGCGTGAACGCCTCCACGAGATCGCCCCACTTGCCATAGTCCGAGGGTGGCGCAATGCCCCCCTTCCACCAGAAAATCGTCTCGTCTCCCGAAGCCAACTCTTTCGGACAAAATCCCAACTCCACGAACGGGCGCACCCCGATGTCGAGCATCCGGTCGAAAAGCTCGTCAATATACTGCCAGTTATACCGGACATCTCCCTCGTCTTCCCGGTACACGAACATATCATCGTGAAAAAGGCCGTGAAAACGCACGTACCGGAACCCGCATTCCCGCACCCCCAGCGCGAGGTGCTCCAGCCAGTTCGCCCGCAGGCCCTCATTCGCGCGGCCCGCTCCCACGCACGCGCTCCAATAGTGATTCAGCGGCTTTCCGCTTTTTTTGGCGCTCAATTGAATCTTCACGCGCAACTCCCTCTTTAATGTCCGATTTGTAGTAAGGCACGCTCATGCCGTCCTCGAACGGACCCTTTCGACCTGCTTCACGTCCAGAGAAACCCTCGAATTTCCACGAGACGATGCAAATTCCTTTGATCTTCTTCCTCCCACTGCGCTTCCAGTCTGCCATGTTCTTCCAATGCCCGGTAATACTCGGCATATTCCTTTTTATCCGGTTCCACCATCTCACTTAGGTCCGATCCGGGTATTTTCTTAAACTCAAACGGCGGCAAAACCAACTCCTCGTCGTCAAGCGGACTGATTCTTGCAGGCCTTATTTCTTTCCACCACTTGTAGAGCGATTCGATTTCTTCCCATGCGTTTCTATGGAGTTCATTCGCATCCCAATCAATAACCTCTCCCGGTTTCTCCTGATCCACAAAATCGGTCAGCACTTGAAAGACGGCATGCAAAAGGATTTCATCTTTGTCATGCCATCCTTTCTCCAACGTTTTAATCTTGAGATATTTCATAACGCACACCACTCCCTTGATATTTCCAACTGGGTTTTACCAATACTCCACAAACGTCTTCACCCCTCGTTTTTTGAACTCCTCTTCCGTAAAAATTTCACGTATTTGCGCGTGCTCTATTCGGACAAAGACAAAATGCCTCTTTTGATCCTCCGTTTTGATGTACATAGTCCCCTTATACCCACGGGTATATTTCGAGCAAACGTTGCAAATGTAATCCGTTCGAATCCAAGTGTTATCGTATTCCTGCTCGATATCTTCCAGCATATCTCCCAAATGATACGTAGCGAGAATCCGAGCCTCACGCTTTTGCCACTTGATTTGAATCTCAGTGTCTTTGCTGATCTTCTTCTCAACAGGACAAAGGAGATCGGCATATATGGAATTGAACATGCCCATTCTAACTTTTTCCTTGAATGCTCGCCAATGGGAAGGTTATCACTACATAAAACGAGATAATCATTTCGCTTCACGCCGCAATAGCCATCTTCCTCTGATTTTGAATAATGATCTGAGGATCCGAATTCTTAGGAACAATGGGTAATCCACGCTCTTCTAACAACTTGATGTGCTCTATCATACCCCACTTCGCCTTGTCCGGAGTATTCAAGCAATCTGATGCGTTTCCACGTATTAACGAAGGATGTGATTGATTTTTGTCTGCCATCCTTTGCCCTGAAATTGGAAATACTCCACCACAGCCGGACTTAATCGAATGGAGACCGGGATTTCCGGTGGAACCTTCCGCGGACCACGCACCCGCTTGGGTATGTCAGGGTGCGTTTCCAGCACAGGACGCATACGGGACAACATCTTATCAGACAGAGGCGGAGAATCAACAGCGTCCCAATCCGCTTGTTTCATGTGCTCAGGCTTGGATTTCATAAAATACACTTGCTGTGGTTGACATTGGAGCAGGGGTTTCGACCCCAGTACCCACGCGCAGCTACTTTTTCCCGAGAAACCGCATCCGTTTGCTTAACAAGAGCATATCTCTCAAATAATGAATATCCTCCGCATCGAGCCATTTTTCCTCAAAATCTTGTTGCTGGACCAGCGTAGCGATAGAAGCCAGCGTTTTCAAATGGAACGCTCTGTCTTCTTTGGTGCCGATAAAAACAAATACCGCCTTTACCGCATCCTCACGAACAGTAAACCGGATACCCTGTTTACACCGAACAAGCATCAGAAAAAAATGATCGCTTCCATCAATAATGATGTGAGGAATGGCCACAAAAGAGGAAACAGCCGTGTTACACTCCTCCTGCCTGTTTTTTAGCATGGAGAATATTTCATTCTTATCTATCCTGATTTCATTTGAAATCTCTTCGGAGATAATTCCCAAAAAGCGATCCAGCTTTAACGGGCCTTCCATATCCAGAACTTTTGCGGTTTTCACTAATTCATCAAATTTATCCGGTCTGATATCATCTCTTTCGCATAATATTTCCCTTAATTCAGTTTCCAAAAGGTGTCCCGTTAACCGGTTATCAACGATCCTTTTGAGCAAATGCAAAAGGGCGTATTCCCCTTTGGATTTATTTCTGCCATAGAAAAAGTAGACACTTAAACTCAGCACGAGTAAAGAAAGACTGATCTCTATGGATTCATATCCCAAATCTACAATAAAAAAGGGAAACACACAAATTCCAAATAGTTGCAGCCATGGATATAAAGGGGCCTTAAAACTCGGTCTATAATGTTTCAGTTTGCTTTCTCTTAATATAATGACGGAAATATTCGTCAAAACATACGAAGTCAGAATGACCGTAGATGCTGCCTTTAC
>JAUWMS010000172.1 GCA_030613045.1 Candidatus Latescibacterota bacterium
CTCACCTCGCATATTTCACGGCTATACCGCAGAGACGCTGAGAACGCAGAGAAATGCTCAGAAGGCAGAGCACCCTCCATTTTCTATTTCACGCTTCACGTTTCACGTTTCACGTTTTACGTTTCACGCGATGTGCTCTACACACTTTATATCCTGACAGGAAACAAATCAAGTCGAATCTGTAGAAATCACCCCCAACTCCTTCCCCACCTTCTCAAAGACCTCCAACCCCTTATCCAGGTCGTCGCGGGTGTGGGCGGCGGTGTTCATCACCCGGATGCGGGCCTGACCGCGCGGCACGGTAGGAAAGCCGATGGCCATGGCGAATACGCCCTCCTCGAAAAGCCGGGCCGAAAACTGCTTGGCCAACGGGGCCTCACCCAACATGACGGGCACGATGGGCGTTTCGCTGTGACCGGTGTCAAAACCCAACTTTTTCATTTCGCCTTTGAAGTACCCGGTGTTTTGCCACAGTTTGTCCACCAACTCGGTGGAGGCCTCCAACAGATCCACGGCGGCGAGACAGGCGGCTGTGTCGGCCGGGGTGACCGCGCTGGAAAAGAGGAAGGGCCGCGCCCGCTGCCGCATAGTTTCTATAATGACCTTCTTGCCCGCAATAACGCCGCCCACCGCTCCGAAGGCCTTGGACAACGTCCCGATCTCCACGTCGAACCCGCCGTGCAGGCCGAAGTGGTGCACAATGCCCCGCCCCTTGCCCAGCACGCCCTCACCGTGAGCATCGTCCACCATGGTCATCAACCCGTGCCGTTCGGCCACTTCGTAAAGCTTGTCTAAGGGGGCGACGTCGCCGTCCATCGAGAATACGCCGTCGGTGACTAACAGACCCCGGCGGTAGTCCCCGATATGCTCCCGGACTACTCGCTCGCAGTCCGCCGGGTCGCAGTGCTCGTACACGATGATCTTGGCCCGCGCGAGGCGGCACCCGTCAATGATGGAAGCGTGATTCAGCCGGTCGGAGAAGATGACGTCGTCCTTGCCCACTAAGCATGGGATGGCGGCCAGGTTGGCGCACAGCCCCGACTGGACGTACAGCGCGTCCTCCCCCTCCTTGAACACGGCCAGCCGCTGCTCCAATTGGAGGTGGAGGGATTGGGTGCCCGCGATGGTGCGCACCGCCGCCGGTCCCACGCCCCACTCCGAGATCGCTTTCCGGGCCGCCTCTTTGATCTTAGGATGGTTGGCCAGACCGAGATAATTGTTGGTGCAAAAATTGAGCACCTTTTTGCCGTCCACCACCATCCAGGCATCGGCCGGGGACTCGATGGTGCGGATATGGATGAACAGTTTCGATTCCTGTAAATTCGCCATCTCCTCGCGGAGGAAGGCCAGTTTGTCCTCTGCCATTTTTGTTCCTCCTTCTAACAACAGGTAAAGGTAGAGGTAAAGGTAAAGAGAAGCCCTGCTTGATTTGTGTTTTTCTCTACCTTTACCTATACCTGTCTTTCTCCGCGGTGCGTTTCCGGGAAACCGGGGATAAATCGCTCCCATTTCAGTTCTGGGGCCTGATAGACGATGCCGCCGAAATGAGGACTGATCCGCACGTTGAGTCGGACCCGCGATTCCTCGGGGTGTTCGTCATAAGCGCGAACTTCTTCCTCTATCTCCGGACGCCGGCCAAATCGCACGAGGATGGGCTGGCCCGACATCCTGCTCCAATAGCAGGCTTCCACCATGACGGGCTTTGCTTCCCGTTCGATCAACCGGGCTTCCTCGCGGTCCGGCAACAAAGGGTGAAAGTCGTAAAGTAACCCTCTGACCAGCGTGTCTAATTCCTCCAGTCCTCCGCTCGCTAAGGCCTTCTGGATCTCCTGAGGTGAAAATTCCCGGATGAGGTCCCTGAGGCCAGATCCACGCCCCCTGCGCTCCATGGCCTCGCTCTCGGCCTCCTCTACGGCCTGCCCGACCACCTCGCAAAATCCGGCTTGATCGTGGGTTTGCTTCTCCATGAACTCGAAGACGTTGTACTGCTTGAACGCGTCCCTCGTCATTTGGATCGTGCCAAAGGCGGTGATGACGATAACCCGGGTGCCTTCGTCGGCCTGGGCGATTCGCTTGACCGCCTCGATGCCGTCCTGGTTGCCCGGTTGGTTGTCCACCAGCCGGATATCTACGATGGCCGCATGAAAGAAGTGGCGGGCCAACAGGTCTAAAGCTTCCGGCAGGCTGCCAGCGTCCCAGATCCGGTAGCCTTCCTTTTCTAAGACCTTCCGATACAGCTTGCGCCAGGTCGCCTCGTCCTCGACGATAAGGACCTTGCCCTTTGTTCCCATCGCTTTTGTCCTTTCCTGCGAAAATAGTCTTCCATCCGCACGCCCTAAGCCCCCGCCACCGGCAGCTTGACCACGAACCTGGAACCCTCCCCGCTTCGACTCCAAAAGTCAATGGATCCGCCGAGGCCCTCTAAGTAGAGTTTGGCCCACCACAACCCCAGTCCGTGGGAAAGCCCCTTATCCTTCCTCGTGGAAAAATAGGGTTTGAAAATTTCCCCATGCAGATAGTCGGGGATGCCTCGTCCCGTATCCGCAACCCATAATTGGATTTCCTTGCTCCCATTTATCCCTTCAGCGCCGATCTCCAACGTACCGCCGTCGGGCATCGCCTCCAGCGCGTTGCTGAGCAGATTGGCAAGCAGACTAACCATCTGCCGGTTCGCCTGGACCGGAGGGAGCGGATCGCCTACGTTCTCGATCAACCGCACGGAGGGTGGAATCTCGATCCCTTCCAACGCCGTGCGAAGGAGGGATTTTAAGTCCACCGGTTCCACCTGGATTTCCTGAGCATCCCGCCTGAGCTGACCGATCATATCCATCACCTTCTCCGCGTTGGCTTTGATCTCCGCCAACGCCTCGCTCAGCGCCGCCTCCTCTCTCAGCACATCGCCGCTTTCGTTTTCAACAAACTGGATCCAGGCGCGGATGGCGCCCATGGGATTGCTCATCCGGTGTACCAGGTCGCCGTACAACTCCCCGATGGCGGCCAGCTTCTCCCTTTGACGCGCCCGCTCTATCTCCTCATACTGCTTCGCATTTCGGACGGCTATGGCGGCCTGTCCGGCGAGGGCCATCAGCAACTCCTCGTCGTGCCGGTCGAACGCGTTCCCCTCCCGGCTCTCGATGTTGATGACTCCGATAACCGCGTTCTTCTCGATCATGGGAACCGCCAACTCGCTGCGCATCTCCTCTCCGAGATATTTTTTGTACAGCGGGGCGAATTCCCCCCGGCGGACATCGGGCGCGACGATGGGCTGCTTCTCCAGCACGGCCAGACCGCTGACGCAATCGGCGATCTTCACCTTCGTGCCCCGAACTTCCTGACCGGTGGTGGCCTCGATGATCAGATGATCCCCGTGGGTCAGCAGCACCTGCCCGAACTGAGCGCCGATGAGATCCAGTCCCCGTCTGAGAATCAGATTCAGCACCTCATCCACCGCAAAGACCCGGTCGAGAATCTCGGTCCCGATCTCCCGTAGCGCTTCGACCTCTTTGTAAAGCCGGGCGTTCCGGATCGTGATAGCCGTCTGAGCAGCCAGGGCGGTCAGCAATTCCTCGTCGTGCCGGTTGAACGCCCCGGCCTGATCGCTTTCCACGTTCAGCACTCCGAAGACCCGCTCCTCCTCCAACAAGGGCACCACCAACTCGCTGACCATCCCGCCTCCGAGGACGGGCTTGTACAGGGAGGCGAATTCCCCCGCACGCACGTCGGACAATTTGATAGCCCGTTTTTTGAGGACGGCCAGGCCGCAGACGGAATCATGCACCTTCACCCGGAACCGGCCCACTTCTTCCTGACCGGTGGTGGCCATGACCATTAGATCGTCTCCATCCCGCAGCAACAATTGCCCGATGCTTGAGCCGATCAGTTCCAGACTGGCGGATAGAATCTCGTCGAGGATGTTTCCCATATCGAAATTTCCGCTCAGGATCCTGCTCTCGATTTGCCGCAGCGCTTCCGTCTCTTTGGCCAGCCGGGCGTTTCGGATGATGATCGCCGCCTGATCGGCCAGAGCAGCCAACCGTTCCTCGTCCGCGCGGCTGAACGCATCGCGTTTTCTGCTTTCCACGTTGAACACACCGATGACCTTGCCTTCGTCCGAGATGGGAATGACCAGCTCGCTGACCATCGGTCCTTCGGCGGGAACCTTGTAGAGTCTGGCGCACGTTTCATCCCGATGGATGTCTCCGAAATTCAAACTCCTTCGCTCCCGGGCCGCGATCCCGCTCGCGGAATCCTCGATGCCGAGAACACGCTCCAGATCTCTTTTATCGGTGGCGGCTCTTATGACCAGGCTATCCCCTTCGGTCAGCAACAACCAGCCGCTGTGGAACTCGATCAATTGCGAGGCCCAGCGCAAGATCAGGGCCAGCACGGCATCTAAGTCCTGCGGGCGTTTCAACGTCTCCCGCTGGATGTCGCGGAGGGCTTTTAGTTCCGTGGAGAGTGTATTGGGTTTCATGGTTTTTCTTATTTGGGCCGGCGCTTCCTCTGGCTCCCATAGCCATTCCCTATGAGTACGCCGAAGCCCTCCATTAACGAAAATTGGCTTTGTTTGTAGTGGGCGTTTCAACGCCTTTCAGGATAGGATGGAGAAGGATCATCGGCATCAGTGATTCAGGATGTTATACCTTCTCAAAAAAGGTCACCCGCTCCTTTTGCCTAAGCTCCACGATAAACTCGTCGAACACGTCAAACCGCCCCAGGATGAAAGGGACGCTGTCTGTCTGTGCCCAAGCGATCCTGCAGGAAAATCTGTAATTCCCGATCTCCACCTCCATTTGACGATAGGCCACGAGGATGCTCCCGGCGATCCCTCCAAGCGGCTGCAACTCCTCGTCTTTTGCAGAGGGGAGTCTCAACGCAATCCCTGTCCTGTGGGGGATCACCGTGATGTCCGCTCCGGAGTCAATCAGAAAGGTCTCCTCTATAACCCTCTCCACATGGCTCGATCCCTCTTTATGGATCAGCTTTGCCCGTCCATGGGGTCTATAAACTACCCCAAGATGTTTGGAGAGGCCAGGGATAAATCGGAAAATAATCATATCACCATAACCTCATCGGTTGGAACTTTATGGAAGAGCGGGCTGGAAGCAACTTTCTTCGCCTCCTCAGCCACCTTTAAGAAATCGTTCCCGTGAGCGACAATCTTCTCCCCCACCAGAGCGATATATTCCCCGGCGTATTTTTCCGTTTCCTCAGCATGATCCACCAGCCAGTTGTACTCGATTCCGCCGTCGTATTCGATCTGCTTTGATTCTTCTCTCATTTTAGCTCATCTCCTTTCCAGAGCCGGGTTCGTTATGCACCTCGAACACGCAGCCATGATGCTTTCGACAAAGTCAGGATGGGAGTCAGGAAGACGAGCCGCCCTGAGCCAATCGTTCCCGGCGCTTCCGCTCCGCCGCTTCCATCTCCGCTTCGCCGAAGTAGAGGACCACCTTGCCACACTCCCCGGCGTTCATCAACGCCATCCCTTTCTCAAAACTTTCCTCTTCAAACAAAAAATGGTGGGTGATCAGGGGGTCCACCTGCACCGTCCCCGAATCTAAGAGGGCTCGGGTCTGATACCAGGTCTGATACATGCGCCGGCCGGAGATGCCCTGCACGGTGGCGCCTTTGAAGATAATGGCATCGGCCAGATCGAACTCCACGGGCCGGGCCGGTATCCCCAACAGCGCCGCGTACCCGCCGTTTTTCAAAAGCGCAAAGCCTTGCTTGAGGGCTTGGGGATGACCGGACATCTCCAACAAAACGTCCACGCCTTGGCCCTGCGTGGCCTCCATGATTTCCCACACTACGTCCGTTTCCCGAGGGTTGAAGACGTTGGAGGCGCCGGCCTGACGCGCCTTTTCGATGCGGAAGGGTTGGACCTCGGTGGCGAAGACAGCCGCTGCCCCCGCCGCACGGGCGATGCTGATGGTTAGCAGGCCGATCACTCCGCAGCCGGTGACCAATACCGTCTTGGCCGTCAACTCCGTGGAGAGGGCTGTGTGGACGGCATTGCCTAAGGGATCCTGGATGGAGGCCCATTCCACGGGCATCTCCGGCGGATTCAGCCAGGCATTCTCCGCTGGGAAGGACAGATATTCGGCGAAACAGCCGTCGCGATCCACCCCGATAATGGAGACGTTCC
>JAUWMS010000199.1 GCA_030613045.1 Candidatus Latescibacterota bacterium
CTCTTCAGTTGCGTGCGCACCGAAAGAATGCCATAGTCCTTGCACCCGGGTTGGGCCGCGATCCGCTGGCCCACCTCAGCCTGACCCATCAGAAGCGCGCGGGCAATGGAGCCGCTATGCTCCAGGAGTTTGAAGCGCACCGGGCTGGTGATGTGGTACGGGAGATTGGCCACCACGCTCAGACCGCCATCCTGCGGGAGAATCCGCTCGTTCCAGTCGAGCTTCAGGATATCCCCCTCGATCAGCACAAAACGCTCCTCCTCGCCGAATGGATCCTTCAGCCCCTCGCAGAGCCATCGGTCAATCTCCACGCCGATGACACGGGCGCCCTGGTTCAGGAGATGTCCGGTCAGCGCGCCTCTTCCCGGACCGATCTCCAACACCACGTCCTCCGAAGTGATCGCCGCCTCCCGAACGATCCGACGCGCGACGCCGTCATCGATCAGAAAACACTGGCCCAGACTTTTTTTGGGGCGTCTCCGCCCGATCGCGCCTTCCGCGTTTGTGCGTTCGGATGGGTGCACTGCGCCTCTCTTCAGAGTCTCTTGCAAAAGTCCAAAATGGGTAGGACAGACATTCCTGTCTGTTCAGCTTTATGTCATCCAAATCAGACAAGAACGGCTAGTGCTGTCTCAAGTTTATTTTGACGAACAGATAAGACCTCCGAGGTCTGCCAGACCTCGGAGGTCTATCCGCATCGAACCCGTCAATTCAAGGTTGACAGAACACTAGACCCACCCCCTGCGGACTGCACCTTTATAACTTTTGCAGGAGACTCTTCAGGTTGAAATATACGCCAATCCTCCACTTGGGAGTCAAGGAGTTTTACAGATGGTGCGTCCCATGCTACGATCCCCGGACGATCTTTCCGGTCCGTTGCCCCTTCCACTCGAACTTGAAAAAATGCCCGCCGATCGCCGCGCTCAAAACGTACGGGATGTGCAGCATTTCCGTGGGGAAAAAAAACCGGAGCATCCCTTTTCTCCCGAACAGCGAGCATCCCTTCGCGAGGATCAGAAACTCAAAACTCCCTTTCGCGATCCAACATAGCACGGGGATGGAAAAGAATGCGCCTTTCGCCAACGATACGGGCAGGCTGAAGAAAAGGAGCATAAAAAACAGAAACGTGCTCCCGAGAGAGAACACCAGAGAAGGCCGGTAATGCATCCCCTTCGACGCCCACCGCATCCGTTGGTGCGCAAAGCCCTTCAACGTCCGTTCCGGCTTCGTGCGCACAAAGGTCTCCTTCGAAATCGCATATCGGATATTCCAATCGGTCATGGTATTGATCTGCTGCACCAACAGGTCGTCGTCTCCCGAAACGAGATGCGCCACGCCCCGAAATCCGCCGACCTCCTCAAACGCAGCTCTCCGATAGGCCAGATTGTTCGCATTCGCGTTGACGGCCCAGCCCATCCCGATGCACCCGGCCGCGCAGAAACTATGCGACAGAAAATCGAGGGATTGAAGCCCTTGCCAAAAAGGATGGGAAACGCCCTCCAGATCGTACTCCGTCAAGCCCACCACCAACCCCACATCCGGCTCGAACATCCGCATCATCCCCTCGATCCACTCCGGCGCCATCGCGCAGTCCGCGTCCGTGGAAAGGATGATCTCCCCTTGGCTCGCCTCGATCCCGCACTTGACCGCGTGTTTTTTTGGCGACACACCCGGCGGACACCGATCCACCCGAACGAGCCGCACGTTGGGATGCCGCTTCCCGAAGGTCCGCACAATCTCCCCGGTTCGATCCCCGGACCGGTCGTCCACCACCACCACCTCGTACCGATCCGCGGGATAGGTCTGCCGCGTCAAATCCGACAGACACTTCCCGATATTTTCCTCTTCATCCCGCGCCGCCATAATGACGGACACCGAAGGCTGCGCCGTGCTTTTTCCCTCCTTCAGCCGGAAAAGGCCGATAAAAAGGGTAAAAAGCAGCGCGCAATAAATCAGCCCCGATGCGCCTATCAGGACGAAAAATAGTATAGACACGTGATGCTCACTTCCCTGAAAGGACTGGTGAAAGACAGGTGAAGGTTAAGAGGCAGGGCTGGGAGGTCTCAACCTCGACCTTAACCTATGTCTTCAGCTTTTGGCTGACTCCTGAATTCTGACTCCTGTCTTCTGCCTTTCCGAAACACAAAAGCCCAGAAATCCACTCTGGGCTTATTGTAACCTATTTGGTGGAGGCGATGGGAATCGAACCCATGTCCGAAGACCTTTCAACGGAAGTTTCTACGTGCATAGTCGGTCTATTGAATCTCGCAATCCAGCGCTCCAACCGACAGGATCACCGAATTGCCAGCCCGAAAGATCTCACCCAAGCACCCTCAGGCAGGGGTGCTCGAGCCAGCCCGCTTTATCGGCGCCCGTTTCCAACTTCGCAGGCTAAATTGGAACGGACGGGCCACTTTTAAGCAGCCATTGCATACGGATAATCGTCTGCAATTGAATCAGTTTCCAGTGGTTTAACGAGGCCAACTGGAACCTCGGCACGCTGCTTCCATCTCTTTGATCCCCGTCGAAGCCTGTCGCCCCCACGAAAAAGTTTGAAGATGGGTCTATAAAACTCACTCGCCCGAAACGAACGACTGGAATATTACTCCACCACATCTCGAACTTGGAAACCGAGGTGTCCCCCAGTCCCTCGTTCATACCTTGTTGAGGACATCCGAACCAGACGCGATAACGAGATTCGGCTTGAAGTATTTCAAGAGGATGTCGCGCAAAAAGTCACAGTTCTCCTGCGATGCCTTAAGGTCACATACAAAATTATTATCAAGGAACACCTGCAGGCGCATTCGCGATTTGGCAACTGCTTCTTTGAAATCATAATCACGCTTGGCTATTTCCCAACGCAATACGCGGTTCTTGATAGGCATAAGATCAAATTTATCTTCCATGAGAAACTGTTTGGCTTCCATGACGCACGTTGCTGTAAAAAGCCATAAGTTCTCGTACTCTCGTCTGCCTTCTCCGTCAACATACTCCGTCACAAAAATGTCCAGTATGTCTTCATCCAAGAGGTCACTATAGAACACATAGTCCTCTTCGACCTTCTGGTAAAAGAGATCTTTGATCCCTATTGAGGCCAAGTATTCTGAAAATTGTGGTTTCATCAGATCGCCTCCTCCTGTTTCTCTCGAATATCCATAATCATTCCCTCGACGTAGTGAAGAATATGCCCCAAATAATTCGTGGCGAACTCGTCACTCTTATAGTCCCATTGCCACTTCAGTTCACATTCACCCTCTTTGGCCTCACTTCTGCTTGCCTCATAGTATCTATGAAGCAAGCGCCTGATCACTTCCTGCAACTGCGTTGTGATTTGTATCTCGATCGTCCCTGAAATTTTCTCGATGATCCAGCCCTCTCCGGGAATCTCACATTCGTATTGAGTGTACAAGTGCGCAGCATAGTATCCCTCTTCTTTTGCCTCGAAGTCCACTGTGCTTGGCAGGTTATGATCTGAAAGGAGAGCACTTAGTTTGTCGGCGAAAAAGTTCACTCCGTCTAAGTATTTTACGACAAAAAGCGTTCTTACGATATCGTTTATCCGGGTGTACCAGTTGTCGGGAAGAATCCATCCCCCCTCTGGCTGAACGGGCCAGTTCGGGTTTTGTATGATGTTCTTCCGAAACGTTTTTTCGAGGAAAGAATCAAAGGGCTTGATCTTCATCTCCGGGCGAAAATCTGTGATGAACAGATGGTATTTTGTTTCAAGGAGATATTGCTGGTCTATGCGCTCCAGTCCATTGACGAGCGTGTTCCATAACGTCGAGCTAGTAAAGTCCTTGCATATTTTATTGGACACGGATTCATAGTAATTTCGGCTCCGGTCGGTTATGAAAACGTCATGTTTATCTCGAAGCCACTTCTTATACTGCTCTATATTCTGCGGTTTCTGTGCAGCCATTTAGATCTCCAAGCGATATCTAGGGCCTAACGCCTGGAAATTCAGCCACCGCACAATGGCTAAGAGCCGAGCCTCATATATTTGGGACGATGCCCTCAACTCAACCGTAGAGGATATATGCGGAAAAGCGAGGACCATTCCCACACAAGTAGCAAATATACGCACATCCCTCCCGGAAGTCAATCTTAAAATGTCCTGCCGCGCGAAGCTGGGAACAAACTGATTCTCCCCTCCGCACTTCCGTTCAGCCTCCCACGCGCAACCCCATCAATTGCACTCCGCCACCAACGGCCCGGCCAGTTCCTCGAGGAAAAACAGCTTTCCCGGCAGCGTAGGCATAAAGCTCGAAGGCACCCACATGTCCGGCCCATACCGCAGCGTCACCCACAGCGACATCCCCTGCCACATCATCCCGCGTCCCAGGGTTCCGTCGCAGCCGCCGATGATCGTATCCGCCTTCAGAAAAAGCCCCGGCCCGATGGTATTGGCGCGACACGGAACCAGCGTGGTGCGGCTTTTGAAACTCGTGATCGCATTCTGCTCGATGGTCAGCGGATGGAGCTTGGCCCCCAACCGGTGCGTCTGAGCCTTCCAGTCCGCCACCGAGTCGAACTCCGCGGCAAAGTGCGGCTCCCAGAAGGCGATGTGGAACATCCGTCCGATGCCGAACACGACGACCAGCTTCGCGCCCCGGTCCATCAGCGCGCCGATTTTTTCCGGATAGGTGGGCAGATGCGCCTTCGTGGCGAAATGCCGGTGCGCCTCCGGAACGGTCAACTCCCCAAGCGGGCCATACAGCGCCTCCTCCATCGCGTGCTGGAACGCCCCCGGATCGTCGGCGGGCAGCGTGTTTCCCTCCGCATCGCTCCACTCATCCATATTGAATCCATGCACGTGATCGCACGACACACCCCACTGCGTCAGAAAATAGAGCGCCCATTTATACATCCCCATCGGTCCCACCGGAAGGATGAACACGATCTCCTTCCCGGCATCCCGGGCGGCTTTGATCTCCCAAGCGATCTCGTGCCCCATCATCGTGTCAAAATCCGTCAGCGACGCGCACGAAACCGGCTCAAATCCTTTGTGCCACCAAGGCTGGCGTTCGGTAATATCTCCCGGAGCCTGATCGCAGCAGCGATCTATCTTCGTCAGATCCCAACCCTCCGGAAAAAACCCTTCCAACAACGACCCCTTCAACGTGGACATAAAATGGATCGGCATAAGCATCCTCCCTATGTTTTGAGCAATGAACAATGAGTAATGTACAACACGTTCTCACCGCTCCCTGAATGGGGCGCCGGGGTGAGAGTTTGATCATAGAACACTGTTGGTTATAAACATAACACATGACGCCTCCGAAATCAATAACAAAATGAACCTTCCGCTATTTTTTTGGTTCCCGAAAATTGGGATTTATTGTTGACAAACGGCCTCATATCCAGTACATTGGAAACGGTTCATCTCAAAATGGCACGAAAATGCTCTATCCCCTTTACGTGTTCTTACGTGTTTATCCGTATTCTTACGTGTTTATCCGTGTTCTTACGTGTTTATCCGTGTTCTTCCGCAGTTATCCGTGGTTATCCCTGGTTATCCGTGGTTATCCCTGGTGAAAAGTTGCGATGATTGCCCCCTCGAGGAGAGCGAACAGGATGGCGAAAAAAATGTGGGTAGGAGGCATCTTACTCCTGCTCGGACTTTGCATCGGCGTCCGCGCGGAGACCAGGACCGATCCGGCCGGCCTCGACCACCAACTGAAGACCGCGCGCGCGTTTGAGGCGGGAAGACGCTACGAGGAAGCGCTCCGGGTCTATCGGGAGGCGTACAAAGCGGCTCCGGATCATCGGGAGGTCGTGCAGGGCCTGGATCGGACGCTGTCGGAATT
>JAUWMS010000288.1 GCA_030613045.1 Candidatus Latescibacterota bacterium
ATCACCGGGATCGTGCGCAGCGCGCGGAAGATGCCGGCCGGTCCCCGGGTATCTCCCACGTTGATATCCACGCCGTATTCCTTTGGAATCTCGATGTCGTGGCGCCATACGTGCACCCCGCCTGCCAGGATCGTGCACAGCACCGCATCCGCACCCTCCAGTGCCTCCTTGCGGTCCAGGGTGGCCTCTACCCTCGCCGGATACTTCCCCTCGTCCACAATACGCTGCGCCGCCCGCTGGGCAAAGTCTAAGCGGTCTTGGTCCACGTCCATCAAGGCCAGCGTGGCATCCTCCAGAAGGGGGAAGGTGAGCAGATCCCGCACCAGTCCCCGGGTAAATCCGATACTTCCTGCGCCGATGAAGGCGATTTTCGTCATGGGTTGGTTCTCCTTCTCAAATTGAGTTTTTGAGGATTTGATTTAACCGCAAAGACCAAAAAGGATGCGCAGAGTTCGCAAAGGCTTCGCCCTGACGGGCTCTGCCCGAAGAGTTATTATCCCTCTGCGCACCCTTTGGTTAAGTAATTTTCATTTTGCTCTTGTTATGTTCCTTCTCAAGTATTCAGGAGTCAGAATTCAGAATAGCGGACACTCCGTGCGGGCTTTTTTCTTCTACCAAGAGACACTTTCGTAAGCGTTTCTTGCTGAAAGAATTATGGCCGGCCTCATTGGTGTAATGGAGGTGCTGACTTCAGACTCCTGACTCTTGACTTCTAAAGGGAGAGGCACAAATTTACAAGAGCATTCTGAAGATTACTTAAGCGTTTTACTGAGGCTCATGCCAAGCGTTCTTCATACGAACGAACGCTTGGAGGAGAAGTGGACTACCTTTGGTGCGACCAATCTTTCGAAATCCTTGTACGCCAGTTTAATCAACTCTCTGTGCGAACCGGCGTTGAATGCGATCTCCTCGTCGTCGGCCAGACTGTCCGCGACGAAAACGGCCATTCCGTAAAGATTTCCAAAGGGCGGCATCGCACCGATCTCGCAGTCTGGAAACATCCCTTCGAATTCCTCCTCACTGGCAAGCGCAACCGCATCGGCTCCGGCGGCTTCCTTCAGCAGATCGAAGTCCACCTTGTGGGAAGCAGGCAGCACCGCCATGGCTATCGCGCCATCCACCTTCACCATCACGGTTTTGGCCAATTCCTTTCCCGGAATGTGCGCGGACGCGGCGACTTCCTGAGCGGTGTACGCCGAGGAGTGCTTGATCGTCACGTACTTGACGTGATGATTGTCCAAATGCTCCTTCAGCTTTTTTACGGGCATGGTACCCTCCTCCTTTCTAAGTGATGAGTGCTGGATGAGCGTATTGCGTATTGTGTTTCACGCTTTACGTTTCACGTTTCACGTTTTTCGCCTTACGTTTCACCTTTCACGCAAGGTGTTCTGCCCCCTTACATCCGCACTAAGACATCTCAAACGGCTGGTTTTCCTCCCCTAACACCACAAAACCTTTCAGCCCTCTTTGTTCCACTTCACTCCTGAAATCCGCGACCGTCATCGTCCAGCTGCAATGAAGCAGATGAATAGGAATAAGGGTTCGGGGAGTGAACTTCTTCTGGACCTCCTCCAACCGCGCTATCTGAGACGCCTCCTTCGTATTAAACACGTGAAAGAGCACGTCTAAATCTTTCAGATCGGGATCGTCCTCATCCATCATCGAACTATCCCCGGTATGATAGAACCGTTTTGCACCTATCTCGATGAGATAACTCACGTGCACAGGGTGCCAGTCCCCATCATGTTCGGTCTGATAGACCTTAATGTTAATGCCTCTTATGTCCTGGGCTGCAGGCTCTTTGAACTGGTTGGGATAGAGGATTACCAACTGCTCGTGAGGCAACTGTTCATCCACCAGAAGGGGATAGGCAATGCTGGGAGGTCCCACGATAGTGGCTCCCGTAGTTTTGGCGGCTTGGGCTGCTTTCTCCACGGAAAAGTGGTCCCCGTCATCGTGGGTTACCAAAATCAAATCCGCCGTTTCCACTCGGAAAGGAGGAATTTCATCCGCAAAAGCGTCAATGAAAATCGTCTGTTGACCGTTGCTGATTTTAACCGCTTCCACGCCTAAAACGTTTATACGCACCTTGTCCATGGGTTCCTCCGCACAACTCTCATATCACGAGTTTTGCAGTGATAGATTCAACACCGAAGCACACCGAAAAGAGCCCTGAAGCGGTCAGGCATTCAGAATGTCCTTCAGTATGCGCTTGGATAGCTTACACACCATCGTGTACGCCGGGTCGAACATGTTGCCCAGATCGTATTCCACGCACTGGCCCATAAGTATGTTCGCGCCGACCGCGTCCAAGCCGTAGTCCTTCTGGAGCCAGCGGATCATTTCCGTGGTGGCGTGCTGCACCGCCTGATCGAGTGGACGGGCGTTGCCCACGGTGAAGATATAGTCCGCGTTTTCGCCGCGGGGCCAGTGGATGCGTTTGCCTTTGCGCAGATGCACGGTGAATTGCACGTCAAAGGAAATCTCGATCCCGGTGCCCGCGATCTCCCCATCTCCTTGCAGCGCGTGCCCGTCGCCCATGAAGATCAGCGCACCCGGCACAAAGACCGGAAAATACACGGTGACGCCGCCGGTAAATCCACGATAGTCCATGTTGCCGCCGTGCTCGGCGGAGGTGCCGGTGGAAATCGCCTGTCCTCCGGACGGAGCCACGCCGAAGCAGCCCAGCATCGGCGCGAGCGGCAAGGTGAGTCTGCCGAGCTTAGTCTCCGGCTTGACGAGTGTTGCGGTCCCGGCCCCGGCATCCACGTACCACTCGGCCAGAACCCACTCGTCTCTCTCAGGAGGCCAGGGCAACTCAGGCACATAGGAAGGCTCGACCGCATTCGGCGCAACCATCGTGCTAGTGTATCCATACGTGCGGTTGGGCACAAGTCGGTCGAGCTCCAGCACCAGCGTATCGCCCGGCTCCGCGCCCTCCACGTAAAACGGCCCGGTCTGGGGGTTGCCGCCCGGAGTCACCTGTTCGTTGCGGGCATCCCGTCCGGCTGCATCCACCGTTGTGGTGATGACCGTGTCGCCGTCGGCGATGCGCAGCACTGGCTCGTGCGATCCGAGGGTGGTATGGTAGTGGGTGGGCTGGAAGTGGTGGGTGGGCATGGGGGGGCTCCTTTGGTGAGCAGAATGGATGAGATGGAATGTGAGAGCACGCCGAAGGTGCGCATAACGCTCCGCATAACCGGTTGGTAAAGGAGCGTAGCGCAATAGCGGTCAGGTAGAGCGCTTTGTTAGGGCCTAATATAGAACAAGTTGGTAAAGAACAACGTCGAAATTCACTCCCCTCGCTGCCCGGATGAGTTGTTCGTCGATGTCGAGGGTGAGAATCATGCCACGCACCTTCTGAGCTGGCTTGGCGACGTACTCGCGAACATCTGTAGCATACCGTGCGAGCTGGCCAATAGTTTCGTTAGAGCTTCCCTTCTTCAGTTCAACTACCACCAGATCTCCCTTGGCGTCTTTACACAAAAGGTCGATGATGTTCCCCGGTGTTACCTCCCTCTGCCGGTCCAGAATCTCCAGTCCCACTTCCCGGAGAGCGTTCGTCGCGTCGAGGAGTTCCTCGAACTGCCTCTCTGAGACTTTGATGTAGAGGCGATTTTTGTAGTTGATTCGGAGATTCTGCATGAAGTTCCTGATTCCCATCATCTCCAGGAAGACGTCCTGCCGTATCTCGGTGGACCGACTCCGAGACAGACGCTCCGTATATCGCGGTGGAAGCAGATGTTGATTGACGGGGAAATCCCATTCCGCAACATCGGCTATTTCGTAGTAAACGTCTCCAACGTCATCCTCCTGAGCGTCCGACGCAATCCGAAAATCCCCGATGAAATCTTGACTTCCGAATACCTTGAGGAGGCAGAAATCTTTTGCGGCGAAGTCCCGCTTTCTATTGCTCGGGAAGAACAGTTTTGATTTCAGGAACGTATCTGCGGTCCATTTCGAGCCCCAGTCACGGGTGGCTTCGTCTCTTGAGTGCTTTGAGCTGACAATCCAGTAGTTCATCTTCCGGGTTCTCCTTTTCTTGGCCCTAACATGAATTAGATTTCCCCAAAAAAACAGGTAACGTTGCGACCTTTGCAGGATACATCCTTCGGGGGAATATCTACTGAAGCAGCACCATCTTCCGAATAGCCCTGAAGGAAAGAGTGCCGCAAGTTATGTCGCAAGTGTGTCGCAAGTTTATCCGTCTTCTGCACGCAACCGATAGAACAGACGATTGGTTGTCGTTTTGACATCACTGTGACCCAAAAGCCCCCGCACCATGCGAAAATCAGAGCCATCTTCCAAGAGGTGCGCGGCACACTGAGGTCGGGGCAGGTGGCAACTCACCGGCTTCACGAGTCCCGCCCTATGCGTCGCGTCCTTGATCGCCCGCGTTTTGCCTGGGGACGAAGCTCGGGTTAGAAGTTACAGCATAGCCTCAGGAAAGTCAAGGGGAAAATTTCTCCCCCCTGCCTCCCGAAGGGGGACACGTCTGAGTATCAAATCTCCGCAGGTCTAAAGCCGATTAGAAAAAGGCCCTGACTCGATAGTGAGTCCGGGCCTTTTTGATTGCGCTTGCCTTTGTTCCGAGCATGATCCCGGCACCCTTTGACAGGTGGGGAAGTTCTGAAATCCGACCGTTGCGCTTTGCTGTGGGATGGGACGGAAAAAGCCGTTGACAATGGAGGGGAGATGCTATATATTTGGTGCATCGCTATCGGTCAAGCATCCTGTCGAATTCCAACGCTCACAGGGCACATC